>DATNBZ010000295.1:0-7737 GCA_035607285.1 Blastocatellia bacterium
GACTTTATCTTCCCGGATACCTTCGACGTGTCGCCGTTGAAGACCCATCTCCCGTCATCATAACCGTGCGCAAGTCCGAACTCCTTTTGCTCCGGGTCTCGAACTCCGGCAAAAGCCCACTGCGTGTTCCACCAGGAAAACTTCCGGTAATTCACTTTCGCTCGCAGGTATATGTTGTCGCCGCAGTTCTCGGGAATCTTCAGCCGATAGTGAATCGTGTCGGCAGCACCGGGAGGAATCAATCGCACATAAGCTACTGAGCGCGCCATCCACGCATTCCTGCGGTTGATGGGATTGCCGTGTTCGTCCAGCAGCAAGCTTCGATATAAGTGTGCGCCGCTCTCGACCGGCCCGTGCCCGCCGTTTTCAACGCTGCCGCTGTGAAAGATGACCTGACCTTTATCATCCACGGCTTCCAACTCGACCCATGCTTCGAAGGCGTCGACGGTTCCGCCCGGAAAGAAGTGCCCGACCTTACGTGTACGCACGACGACTTCCACGCGAACTGAATCGTCTCGCCGAACCGCCGCATCGACTTTACCGAGCGGCGCGATCACTTCAGCCGGTTGCGAAATGAAGGCGGGTTGAGCGCCGAAGTCCATCGATTCTTCGCCGATTGCAAACGTGCTCGAGAGGCGTTGTTCTTCGGACGACGCCGGCCTCGCGCGCGAAGTTCCCTGCGGCGCGCCGGTCCGAACGAGTCCGAAAATGTCGACGGTCACCTGTCCGTCCTGAAGAAAATCCTGGACGGCTTTCAACTGTTCCACGTCCTGATTCACGTAAGGCAGCGCGGTGTTCGCGGCGGGAAAGCGATGCGAGTGCACTTTGCCTTCGCGAGCGGCCGGGTCGTTGGAGGCCACCATTGACATGTGACAATCCGCACACTTCTGAGACTTCGGCGGATAATAGAACGACCGCGCTCCTTCGCCGGACACGCCCGACGCCTGCCAGTTGTCATAGTCGTTGAAGCCGCGGAACCACCGATAGCCGTTCACCGGCACATCGAGATGAACCTTGTGACAGCTCGAGCAAAACTCGGGAGTCTGTTTGGTGTGAAAGTCTTTCAGAAACGTCGCGCGATGCGGCGCAGGCGCAACGTTGAGCAGATAATCGTGCACCCATCTCAGCATGGGATTTTCGCTGACCGCGAGATCGTGCATCGGCGGATACTCGATCGTGAAGTCGCCCTGTCCCATTGTGCTCTTGACGTGAACGATCGAATGGCAGGATGTGCAGCCGAGCCCGTTTTGAGCTTCGGGCGTATCGATCTGTTCCCTGATCGGGCGATCGAAACGGCCATTGAAAAACACCGCATGGTCGTGGCAGCCGGCGCACCATTTCGAGGGTTTGGTGCCGATCACATCCTGCATGTACTCAATCGACTTTCTGTACCATTGATTGTTAAAGGACGCGAAGTGATGCGCCGATGAGTTCCACTGATCGTATATGTCCTTGTGACAACGGCCACATTCCTTTGCCGTCATGAAAAACGTCGAAGGTATGATTCCGCCGACGTTCGTCTCTGCCGATGACGGAAAAAATGGGCTCGCCGGACCCGCGCCCTCGCCTTCCATAGTCAACGGAACGTCATCCGGATTGGTGATCAACTTATGCGACGTAGCTGCGTTTCGGTTGTACGCGCCTGAGGCCATTGGAAACACGAAAACAAAAACGGCAATAACCGCATAAGACAAAGACCGTCGATTTGAACCGGCGTAGGCTCTAACAGCTTTGCCAATGATGATCAGCAAAGGGATCGACCCGGCGATCGCAAGCGCGATGTGCAAATACAGCGCCCATCGGTACGGCCGCGTCGAGCCAACGATCATCAGGTAGAAACCCATCACCGCGCTGGCGGCAATGACCGCTGACGATAACAGCATCGGCCACGACGAAACCTTCAGCCGTCTAAGAATGAAAACAACAAATGAGACGGCGAGAATCGTTCCGAGCAGGAGATGCAGCACGACGTTTCCGAAATAAAACAGCGTGGGATCCGCATACGCCGCGAGGTAAGAACTGTTGATCAGAATCGCAAGAAACCCTGCGATCAACAGTCTCTGGGCGCGTAAGTTTGTGTGTTCGGGCATCTCGTGTTCCGGGCTCCGTTTCAGCTTATCCGGTGATGCTGTACTCAAAGTAGAATCGTCCTATCCTGATAACCGGCTTTTCCGCGCCGGGCGGCGTGATCGTCAGAGAACGAACCGGCCCGCGTTTTGGATCGAGGTGCGCCTTCACAGATCCGACGTGTTTGCCGGTCGCAGCCTCGTAGAACTTGACCTCGAGCGTGTCGTGGTCCCCGGCTCGCTTACTGCCAAAAACATATTCGCCGGGCCGAAGCTCGAAGTCGCCGCACTTCATCGTTATCTGCGTCACAAAGAAGTGTGAATACTTGCCTTCAGCAGAATAGCCCGCGGTTATCAGCACGACTCCAAAGATGGATTTACCGTTGCCGTCGGTTATGCCCGAAGCCGTCCGAAACTCAGTCTCGATGCGTTCGTTCTCGACAGTCACCCGGGATGGGATGAGCGACTTAAGTTCCTTTTCCGTGGCGGCTCGCCACTTATGGTCACCGGTTTGGCCGAATCCGGCGGAAGCCGAAAGCAGCAAGAGCAGCAGCAGCAGCGGAATCCGTAAGCGTTTGATCATGTTCTTTGTCTCCAGGATTCGAGATTATCAAGCAAAGGCCTTGGGAAGTCGTGGATCCGTTTTGATGTTCATAACAAGCTTAGCTTGCTTGAGCTTTGTGTGTCGAAAACCGGCAAGCTAAAGCTCGAAATCTGAACATAACTCTGTTCGACGGAGAGCCGCGCTGATTCCATCAAACGAGCAGCTCGTACGATATTCCACAAGACCGCTCCTGTCATTAAACCAGAGGCGGACGAATCCTTATATCCGTAGTTATAGCCGCTTACTCAAAAGGGCGTGATTAAAAGCGGGACTTGCTACGGATAACCGCCGCGTAGTAACGAGTTTATTCGTTGGATTTTCAGAAACGAATAAATTCGTTACTACGTGGGAAGTCCGGCTTTTGATCACACCCTACTCAAAATGAACGATGCCGCGTTGAAGGGCCGTGGTCGCGGCTTTTGTTCGGTCGTTCACCCCAAGCTTGCTCAGCAAGTTGTTGACGTGGATCTTGACCGTGCCTTCGGTGATTGCAAGGCTGGCGGCGATTTCACGGTTGCTCATGCCTTTGACGATCAGCTTCAACACATCGAGCTCGCGAGATGTGAGTTTCGACCGCGGCATTCTCTCAGCCAGTCGATTTGCAATCGCGGCCGGCACGAAACGCTGTCCCTGATGGACCGACCTGATCGCGCTCAACAGCTCGTCGTGATGCATGTCCTTCAACAGATAAGCGCGCGCGCCTCCCTGAAATGCGCGATAGATATCCTCGTCGCCGTCATAGGTGGTCAGAACAATGACGCGCGCGTCCGGGTCGCCCTCGCGAATGGCGTTGATGGCTTCGATTCCGTTCATCTCGGGCATCCGCAGATCCATCAGCGTGACATCGGGCTTATGTGCGCGAAACATCTCGACTGCTTGTTTGCCGTTGGTAGCTTCGGCGACGACAGTCATGTCCTGTTGGGTGTTGATCAGAGTGGATAACCCCATTCGAACGACAAAATGATCGTCGGCAAGAAGAATCTTGATGACAGGTTCAGCGATCACATCAATGCCTCATTTGATTGGAATCGTGGCTAACACTTCAGTACCTTCACCCGGGTTGCTGATTAGCGACAGGCGACCTCCGATATGTTCCACGCGTTCGCCCATTCCGCGCAAACCAAAATGACCGGCCTTTGCGGCGAGCACCTCGTCGACGTCAAACCCGTGGCCGTCGTCCTTGATTCGAAGCTCGAGACTCGAATCGTCGAATTTCAGATTGAGTATGACATTGTTCGCGCCTGAATGCCTGAGCGCATTGGTGAGCGCTTCCTGCGCTATTCTCAACGCGTTGTTTTCAATCTGCGCGGATAGCCGGCGATTGTTACCGGACACGGCCACCTCGGCATGAACCGAAGTTCCTTCGGTCATCTGCCGCGCGGTTTCAGACAAGGCAGTCGCAAGATCGTTGGTTTCAAGCGCCTGTGATCGAAGGTCCCAGACTGAGCGCCGGGCTTCGACAAGGCTGTGACTTACCATACTTTGGGCGAGAGACAAATGACGCTCAGCGGTCGAGGGCGCGTCCGGCAGCGCTTTTTCAACGGCCTGAAGCTGCAGCGCGATGCCAACGAAGCTCTGCGCGAGCGTATCGTGAATCTCCCGCGCCATCCGATTCCGCTCTTCCAACACCGCGTTGAACTTCGCCCTGATCCGTCCGACGCGCAGCCGGTACACTCCCAGCGCCAGCAAGCCAACGGCCCCCAGGCATCCGGCGTAGAACCAGTAGGTCTGATAGAAGTATGGCTTCAAGTACAGATTGAGCGAGGCGCCTGCTTCGTTCCACACGCCGTCGTTGTTGCACGCCAGGACCTTGAACTTATAACTTCCCGGCGGAATGCGTGTATAAGAAGCGACTCGTTCAGCGCCCGCTTCAACCCAATCCTTATCGAAGCCTTCCAGTATGTACTTGAAGCGGACTTTCTCCGGCGCAACCAGGCTCAGGGCTGTGTAATAAAACTCATAACGTTGTCTTCCCGGCAAAAGGTCCGTTCGCTCGTTGAGCGCTACCGATTCCCCGTCCACGACGGCGCGTTCAATCGTCACCGGCGGCGGCTCGGCGTTGAACGGCATGCTTCGCGGATCGATCATCGCTATTCCTTTGATGGTCGGGAACCAGAGTTTGCCGTCAGAAGATTGGAATCCCGCCGGTTGCCCGCTATTGCATTCACGGCTCAGCATACCGTCGGATGTATCGAACGATGTGGAGTTCAAATGCTCGAGCTTTCCCGCCGCGTTGTTATTGAGATCGGTCTTACTGACGCGAAATACGCCGCGTGGTGAACTCATCCACAGATCGTGTTTCTCGTCTTCGATGATTTGAAACACGCTGTCGTCAAACAGTCCCTGCTTCGTTGTGTACGTCGTGAACTGCCCGTCCTTCAGCCGGCTGAGTCCGCTTCTGCGCGTTCCGACCCACACCGCGCCGTCGGCGTCTTCATAGATCGCCCTGACGCTGTCGTCGGAAAGCCACTCGCCGGCCCGGTACGCTGTAAACCGGCCTGCCTCAATTCGACAGAGTCCGCCCGCGCGAGTGCCAATCCAGAGTCCACCATCACGCGACGCCCGAAGCGACATTACGTTGTCGTCGGCCAGCCCATCGCTCGCTGTGTAGACTGTGAATTTGCCGTCCTTGAATCGAGTCAGTCCGCCGAGCGTGCCGATCCAAAGGACGCCTTCCCGGTCCTCTTCAATTGCGAGCACCGCGTTACTCGAGAGGCCGTCTTCAACTGTATAAGAAGTGAATTTTCCATCGCGCAGGCGGCTGAGCCCCGCGGGAGTGCCGATCCACAAGTCGCCCGTTCGCGTTTCACAAAGCGCTCGCACGATGTTGCTCGCGAGCCCGTCTCCGGTTGTGTAGGCAGTGAACTTCCCATCCTTGAATCGGTCGAGTCCGCCGCCGTTCGTGCCTGCCCAGATGCTGCCGTCGGCGCCTTGTCGAACTGTCCACACGACGTCGCTGCTCAAACCATCCTTCGCGCTATACGTGGTGAACTTCGCGTCTCGAAGTCTGTTTAGTCCGCCGGCTTCGGTGCCAATCCACAAACTCCCTTCCCTGTCTTCGAGAAACGAAGTGATAACGTCATCCGAAAGGCCGTCCCGGGTAGTGAATGACGACACTTTGCCGTTCTGCAGTCTTGCGAGACCACCCGGCGTCGCGAGCCAAAGGACACCTCGCCGATCTTCGTGAATGGACCAGACACTATTGTCCGGAAGCCCGTCCGCAGTCGTGTAAGCTTCGAATACTCCGTCGGCATATCTATTCAACCCTCCATCGGTGCCGACCCACAGAGTGCCGTTGTGGTCTTCATAGATTGCCCAGATGTGATCGCTTAATACCCCGCTGCTTTTGGAATATGAGGTGAAAGTTCCATTCTTGAGCTGCGCAAGCCCACTGGGAGTGTTGATCCACAAATTGCCCTTGCCGTCCTCGTAGACTGACTGGACGTTGTTGTTAGGCAAACCATCTTTGGTTGTGAACGCGGTGACTTCGCCGCCGGCGAGGCGAGCAAGTCCACCGAGCGTGCTGATCCATAGGGCTCCGGAGCGGTCCTCGAAAAGTGATCGGATTGAGTCGTTAGGCAAACCATCGCGAGCTGTGTACGCGTTGAAGCGACCGTCGCGGAATCGATTGAGGCCGGCCGCTGTACCGATCCAGACGTCGCCATCACGGTCTTCGCATATAGATGACACTGAGGAATCGGAGAGACCGTCTTTTGCGGTGAAAGCGGTGAACTTCAGATTTTCGAAACGCGTCAGTCCTCCAGTCGTGCCGATCCACAGACGGCCACGCCGATCTTCAAGCAGAAACTTGATTTGATTACCCGAGATCTCCGGCGTGTTCTGACTGTCAAAGATCTTGAAATGGACCCCATCAAACCGCGCCAGCCCTTCTTCGGTTCCGAGCCAGATATATCCGTCCCGAGTTTGGAGTATCGCGCGAATGGTGTTGTTGGGCAGGCCCTGTTCGCGTTGCCAGACATTGTGACCGTAACGATTGAGAGATCGCGCGGGGTCGAGCGCGTGGGCGGTTTGAATCCAGAAGGACCCGATCAACGCAACCGCGGACGGAGTGAGAGCAAGGACACAACGACCGATTCTGTGAAACCGCTTGCGCATACCGTCATCTGCCGTTGCTCTCACTCGTCGCGGCCAACGCCGAGGGCGTCGGCTACCCGGTTTATGTAGTTAAACCATGAGGCGATCAACGTGATTTGCAGGATTGCCTTATCTTCGAAGCCGGCGCCGCGCAACACACCGTGATCCTGCTTGTGAATCTTAGTCGCATCTTTTGTAAGCGTGACTACGTAGTCAAGCATCACGCGCTCCTGTTCGGTGATCGGCGCCGAACGGTAATCGCGCTTCAGCGATTCGACCAGATCTTCGTTCAGGGTGACTCGACGCAGAAACTCTGCGTGCGAGTCTATTCAGTAAACGCACCTGTTCGTCGCCGAAACAACTGTCGCTATCATTTCATGTTGCCGCCGGCTGAGTGGGAGGTCAGGCGACATGAGCGCGCCAAACGTCGCGAACGCGTGATAGAGCGCATCGGGGATGAGACTGTGTGACTGCACTATGCCAGAGGCTCCATCGGCCGTCGGATGCACCGGCGTCGCGTACTCGATGGGGTACAGTGCGCGTTCCTTTTCGATCGCTTCCCTGAGGCGTTCGTCACCTTCGTCCATTGGGACTACTTCAATCCAGGCCATTGTCGATTCTCCATTAAACTGACTATCGCAAACCATTATTAATGTTTGAAGAAGAAGAGCGATGATAACCCTGATGTTGTACCGGGCGCTAGGAACACGCCGCGACAGGGTGCTCGTCGGGGGTAATTAGAAATGGGACCTGGGCACAGCACTTCGAAGCGGCGATCGAGCGTTCCGCTTGGCAACCCTGTAGGGGTGCGATGTTTATAGTAAAGACCGCACGCGAACTTCCGAGCTCCGTTAGGAGCGGCATAAACCTTTAGTGCGCAGGACATTCCACCCCTACGGGGTTGGCAACGTAGCGATCTCGATACTCCTCCTCAGAAGCTCTGGATGGCGGAGGATGATACTGCAAGTACAC
>DATNBZ010000317.1:0-23521 GCA_035607285.1 Blastocatellia bacterium
ATCGGTCTGATCCTCGGAGGCGCGGCGGGAGTCGGAAGCGTCTATGTTGAAGGCGACAAGGATTTGATCCTCGAACCCGGCACCGAGATGGTCATTCGCACAGTGAGCAAGGAACGTTGAACTGATCTTCGCGTGCTTTGCGGTCCTTTGCGTCTTTGCGCTGAGTATTGGGTCTTGCTCCTTCAATACACAATACTCAGCGCAAAGACGCAAAGGACCGCAAAGCACGCGAAGGCCCGCCTTTTTTGTTTGATGAGCGTTTATGCTAGCATGGCCTCGCCTCGAAGTTGCGTCGCTGCCAGCGTTGAATTAGAAGAGCGCCCCGGGAACAGCAATGACCGTTGATGAGTTCCAGCAAACATTTGAAACAGAGTTGCACGAACTCCTGACTCGCATTGAACAGCGTTACTCTGTGACCGATGCCGAGATGACCGCCGTCGTGCACGCGTCGGCGAAGAAGTATCTGGCTGACGAGCTGCTTCAGACTTCCGGCAATCCCGGACCGAGCGATGAGGCCCGCAAAACCGCCGTCGATTATCTGTCGTCATTGAACGCAAATGATCTGTGTCTGGCCGCGGCATGCGCAAAAGGCGACGACCATGCCTGGGAGGATTTCTTTCGTGAGTATCGCAGCTACTTGCTGAGCGTCGCTCGAACCATGACTCAGGACGCAGGCGCGGCTGAGCAATTGGCGGATTCGACCTTCGCCGAGCTTTATGGCTTGAGGGAAACGGCCGGCGCTCGGGTCAGCAAGTTCTCCTTCTACTCGGGCCGGGGCTCGTTGCGCGGCTGGCTGCGCGCAGTGGTCTTTCAGTTGTCCGCGGACCATCACCGACAGACGAGCCGTCTCGTCCAGACTGAAGAGCCCGAGGAGATGGATCGCCTTGCGCACGCCGCCGAGAAGCCGCCGATCAAGAGCACCACAGATCTCGACTTCGTGCGCGACCGGTACCGTGATGCAGTTGCGCAGGCGCTTCGCCGCGCGATCGGCGACCTCGACTCCCGCGAGCGGCTGCTCCTGGCTTACTACTATTATGACGAGATGACGCTTCGCGACATCGGACTGCTATTTGACGTTCACGAAGCAACCATCAGCCGCTGGCTGACAAAGGTTCAAAAACACGTGCGCAAGCTTGTCGAGAAGAGCCTGGCGCGCGATCATAGTTTCAATCGCCGGGAGGTCGCCGAATCTATCGAGCTTGCGGCCGAGCAGCTCGACTTGACCGTTGGAGAGTACCTCCTGGAATCGGTGTCGGCGGACCGGGATCGCCGGCCCCCGGCCGAAAGCCGGCGTGGCGTGGTCGCTCGGAGATGAGCAGATAAGCCGAGAAACCACGCAAGCGAATTGGGCCGCAACGTTCTAACTTTGGAGTGAAGCTGAAGGATGAAGCTTTTGGGGAAAAACAGAAACGGGACGCCGGATGGCGCAATCGATAGCCTGCTTCGGGCTTACGTCTCGCGGCCAGGCAATCGGGAGTGCTCTGAATTCGACGCCGATCTGGCTAATGCGTACATCGAACGCAACCTGATCCCCGCTACGCGGTCGCGCTACGAAAAGCACCTTTCCGAGTGCGCCGCGTGCCGAAAGAATGTAGTTGCCCTCTCCCGGCTCGTCGAGCCTGACGCGCGACCTGTGATTTCAGCGCGGGCGGACAGACAACCGGCCGGAAGCCGGGTCTTTGGTGTCACATCCTGGGCGCGTTGGGCAATGGCGGCGGCGGCGGTCATCGTACTCGCGATAAGCCTGCCGCTGCTTCTGACGCGGAACAGCAATCGACTGGCTCAGGAGGTCTCTCAAGCCCGGCCGGAATCGCAAGCAGCGGACAGTACTCAAGCAGTGAATTCTCCGGAAAAGAGTCTGGCTGCTAACATCAAACAGCCTTTGGTGAGCTCGATCGAGTCACAAAAGCCATCCGAAAAACGACCGGCTGATGCAGTATCGGCGAACGGCGCTGCACAGAGCCAACAGCCGGCTGCTGGAGATCGCGCTGCCTCAAGCTCCAAACTCGAAGCCAAGACGGAACCAAAACCCGCGGAGCAGGTCTCGGGAGCCGCAGGCTCTCAACCGGCTGCTGAAGTGGCCGCGGGGAAAGCCCAACAAGAGAAGCGAACGGACCAGGACGCTTCTTTGAGCGCCCGCCAGCAGCAGCCGTCAAAGGACGCCGCTGCAGCCGACACCAAGGCAAATGCCAACGAGCAGGATAAGGAAAGCGCCAGGGCAAAGACGCAAGTCGCCGAGAGCGTGGCTACTCCTCCGCCTCCTTCTGCGCCGGGAGCCAAGTCGGGGAAAATGAAGCGATCGTCTGCCATGCGCGCCTTGCGCGACAGCGCGTCAGCCGAGGCAGTACGGCCGACCGAGAGAAGGCTCGGTAACAAGAAGTTCTCGCTTAAGGATGACACCTGGACCGACAAAGACTTCGATCCCGATAAGGACCTGCCCATCGTTACAGTGATCCGCGACAGCAATGTTTACAATGAGCTTCTCGCCAAACAAGTGGGACTAAAGCCATATCTTGGGGGCTTTCCCCCAGCCGAACGCGCCATCATTGTCTACAAGGGCACGGTTTATAAACTCATCCCACAGCAGTGAGCAGAGAAGATCTGCGCAACACCATCCTATCGATACGCCAACCTCGCCTCAATCAATTTACGAACAACGAAGTGCGCTAATCCTGCGTTGTTGTAGTACCGACGCCTAGAGCAGCGGACGAAACTTTTCACTAGCCCAGGCGTTCACGCCTGGGTCAAGGCAGGCAACCTGCGCCTAGCCCGTTTCAACGGGCTTCGGGCTTGCCTTCAGGCCAGGGATGGTTCGTGTGATTGGGTTGTACAGACGACGTGCAAATTGAAGTTCGGTAAGATAAGGGACCCTTTCAGACACGTTTGCTCAAGCCGGAAGGATAAGCCCCGTGAACGGGGCTACGCTCAATAGTGTGCAAATCACCCAGGCGTGAACGCCTGGGCTAGTGAAATGACCTACCCTGATCACCCGCCTCCGGATAGTATATTCTGTAGGTGCCGCTCGTTGGATCAAGCACTCGACTTGTGTCCCCGAAAGGATTGATGACGATGAGTGATTATCCGGCTCACTACGAGTCCGACATACTACTGCGAGACGGCTCAAGCCTTCACCTGCGCCCGATCAAGCCAGACGACCTGGAGGCGTTATTGGAATTTCACAATCGCCTCTCTCCCAAAAGCATTTACTTCCGTTACTTCAGCCCGCTGCCGGAGCTTGGCGAGGAGCGCGCGAAAGCGCTCGTCAACGTCGACTACGACGACACGTTCGCTCTGGTTGGCGAATTGGCCGGACGGCTGGTTGGTGTTGCTCGTTACTATCGAGATGAGAAGACTCGCGATCACGCGGAAGTCGCCTTTCTCATCGAAGACGCATTGCAGGGACGCGGCATCGCTACCCGAATGCTTGACCGGCTCGCCGAGATTGCGCGCGACAAGCACATATCGACCTTTGAAGCGTATGTTCTCGGCGACAATCGCAAAATGATGGATGTGTTCATGCACACCGGGTTCGAGGTCGAACGCCGTCTGGACGGGGGAGTGTTTCAAGTCACCTTTCCCATCACCTCGACGCCCGCCTATGAAGAGCAGATTGCGCTTCGTTCTCAGAGCGCTGCTCGCGCTTCGATGAAGGCGTTCTTTGAGCCGCGCTCCATCGCGGTCATCGGCGCCGGACGTAAACCGAGCGGCATCGGCGCGAGAGTCTTCCATAACCTGGTGAGCGGCGGTTTCCAGGGGGTCGTCTACCCGGTAAACGAACGCGCCGCCATTGTTGGATCGGTTACAGCTTACCCGCGTGTAACCGACATTCCAGGCGACGTCGACCTGGCGTTCGTCGTTGTTCCGGCTGAAGAAGTCGCGGGCGTTGTCGACGATTGCATAAAGAAAGGCGTGCGCGGCATCGTAGCGATCACCGCCGGGTTTTCAGAGGTCGGCGCTGAAGGCCGCGCCAAAGAAGCCGCCCTGTTAGAAAAGGTGCGGGACGCCGGCGTTCGCATGATCGGCCCGAATTGCATGGGCATCATAAATACCGATCCGAAGGTTGCGCTGAACGGGACCTTCGCGCCGATCAACCCTCCTGAAGGCCGCGTGGCTATGTCCACACAAAGCGGCGCGCTTGGACTTGTGATCCTCGATTATGCCAGCCAGTTGAACCTCGGTATTTCTACGTTTGTCTCCGTCGGCAACAAGGCTGATGTCTCGAGCAACGACTTGATCCAGTATTGGGCGGAAGACCCTCGCACGGATGTGATCCTTCTTTATCTTGAGAGCTTCGGCAATCCGCGAAAGTTTGGGCGCATAGCGAAGCGGATAGCTCGAACCAAACCGATCGTCGTCGTAAAAGCGGGCCGGTCGGCCGCGGGCGTTCGGGCGGCTTCCTCGCACACCGGCGCACTCGCTTCGACGGATGCAGTGGTCGGCGCATTGTTCCGGCAGGCCGGCATCATCAGAACCGATACCCTCGAAGAACTGTTCGATGTAGCGAATCTCCTTGCACATCAGCCGGTGCCTGCCGGACGCCGCGTAGCCGTTCTTACAAATGCCGGAGGCCCGGGAATTCTCGCGGCGGACGCCTGCGAAGCGCACGGCCTCGAACTGCCGATGCTCACCGATGCTACCGTTGCGGAGCTGCGTTCATTTCTGCCCTCTACTGCCAGCGTGGCCAATCCGGTGGATATGATCGCATCGGCGACGGCAGAAGAATATTTCAAGGCAACTCGCGCGTTGCTGGCAGACGAGCGGGTCGATTCACTTATCGTGATTTACATTCCACCAGTCTTGACGGATATCGAGGGCGTCGCGTCGGCAATCGTGGAAGGCGTGAAACAGTCGGGCGGCAAGCCGGTGCTGGCAAATTTCATGAGCGCGAAAGGCGCGCCCGAGATTCTTCGAAGCATTCCCAACTACATCTTTCCCGAAGCTGCCGCTTCCGCTCTTTCGAAAGTGACCAGCTACGCGGAGTGGCGCGCCAGGCCTGCCGGAATCGTTCCGTCCTTTGATGATCTTCGCGCAGAGGACGCCAGGGCAATCGTTGAACGAGCGCTTGCGCGCGGCGGCGGTTGGCTGAGCCCGGTGGAGATCGGCGATCTGTTTACGGCGGTTGGAATACCCGTAGCCAAATCGCGCTTTGTCTCGAACCTTGAAGATGCGCTAAGGGCCGCTGCCGAGATCGGGTATCCAGTCGCACTGAAAGCAACCGGGCCAGCGATCGTTCATAAGACCGAGATCGGCGGAGTCGCGTTGAACCTGGCGGACGAGAATGCGCTCCGGCGCGCCCACGAGGATATGGCCGGCAGGCTGGGAGATGATTTGACCGGCGTGATTGTCCAGGAAATGGTGTCCGGCGGAGTCGAAGTGGTAGTGGGCGCGACGCTCGACCGGACCTTCGGGCCGCTAGTGCTCTATGGCAGCGGGGGCATTCTGGTGGAGCTGCTCAACGACGTGGCTTTCCGGATCAATCCGTTAACGGATCTCGACGTGCGAGACATGATGAATGAGGTGAAGGGCACGGCGCTTCTGAGGGGCTATCGCGGATCGAAAGCCGCCGATGAAGACGCGCTCGCCGACATCATCGCGCGAGTCTCGGCGCTGATAGAGATGTGCCCACAGATTCACGAAATGGATGCGAATCCGGTAAAGGTCCTCGAGAAAGGCGCGATTGTCGTCGACGCTCGCATTCGCGTCGATCGCCTGGCAGAGCCGCCTCCGTCCCGTCGCATCGCTTATTGAGGTGTAGCACAGACTTCAGTCTGTAAATGGTTGTGAGTCTATCGCCAGTCAATCTATCGCCAGGACAGACTGAAGTCTGTGCTACTCAACCCATTTGCGAGGTGTGTTCCGGCTTTATTTTGTAGATGACCCGAACCTCGTCCGGCTTGCTCCAGGGATATTTATCCTGGCCGATATACTTCTTTGCCATCTTATCTATGTGTGTATCGGCGTTCTGCTCGGTTATCTCGGCGACGCTGCCACGCACTTCCAGATAGCGATAAGGGTTATCAGGATCCTGAATCGACAACGCAACAGCGCGATTGCGCTCCATGTTCTTGTCCTTGCGCCGGCCTCGAGCGGAATTCACCAAAACGTAGTCGCCGTCATAGTCGACCCAGACCGGTGTGACTTGGGGCGTTCCATCGGCGTTCACGGTGGCCAGATTTGCGAACGCCTTCTTTTCAAAAAGGTCCTTATAGTTCTCGGGAATTACTCCTGCCATTTGTGTCCTCCTGGGACTGTCCTCTTGTCATCTATGGATGACTGTCAAGCTTATCGCGTCCCCTTGGATTGTGACCGACAGATATTGATTTGTGAAGGGCGGGTAGTCAGTAGTCAGTGGTCCGTAGTCCGCGGATATTGTTTCAGCGGCAACGATGAGACTACGAGCTACGGACTACTGACTGCGGACTACTGACTACCGACTACTTCTCACTACGGACTACTGACTACGGACTACTGACTACGGACTACTGACTACTGACTATTTCCACCGGCATCCCTTCACCCCAGCCGTACTTCTCATTTGCCAATCGCCGCGCAGTCTGCCAAGCCTCGCTGTCACACTCAGCGTCCAGTACTCGCGCCGTGCCCTCAAACTCTCGATCTCCCACCCGCACGCGCACCCGTGGGTTGCGTTCAATATTCTTGACCCATTGCGCTTCGTGAAAGTGCTCGGCCAGAATGTAGAACTTGCCGTTCGATTTGACGAACCATATCTCAATCTCGCGCGGCAGGCCGGTGATTCGGCCGATGGTTGTCAGGTAAAGGTAATTGCTATCCGGGATCTCGGCGGACTCCATCGCGCCCCTCTCATCCTTCTTACTCTAAGCGACCACCGCTTAATATTTGCATTTTATCAACGCGTGCCCCTGGTTCGTAGCCGCAGATTGTAGTTTAGTTGACGACCCCGCTCGCTCGCCCTTAACCTCACCCAAGGGGAACACGCGATGAGTGATGAAGTGCGGCTTGATGCATTGGCGATAGGAGCGCATCCGGATGATGTCGAGCTCGGTTGCGGCGGAACGCTGTTGAAGCTTGTTTCGTTGGGGTACCGGGTGGGCGTGCTGGACATGGCTCGTGGGGAGATGGGAACTCGGGGCTCGGCCGAAATTCGCAGCCGTGAAGCCGCGGCCGGCGCTCGCGAGTTAGGTCTGACGGTGCGCGACAACCTCGAGCTTCCCGATGGCCACATTTGGCTGACGGAAGAGTCGAGAACGAAAATGGTGCGCAAGATACGACTGTACCGCCCGCGAGTGGTCTTCACTCACTACTGGGAAGACCCGCACCCCGACCACGTTCACACCTGTCAAATTGTTCGCGAAGGCGCGCACGTCGCTGGGCTTGCCAAGTATGACGCCGACTCGGGGCAGGAGCGATTTCGCCCGCAGGCGATCGCGCATTTCATGTTTCCGCGCACCGCCGTTCCTACGTTCGTAGTCGATATCACTGATTTCGCCGAGCAGAAACGTCGAGCGATAGCGTGCTATGGATCACAGCTCTACGATCCGGCCAGCAAGGAACTGGAGACCGCTCTCAGCGGCGAGGGGTTCCTTCGCCGCGTGGAATCGCGCCAGCGATTCTACGGCTCGCTCATAGCCGTAGACCACGCCGAAGCTTTCATCGTTCGCGAAGCGCTGAACGTTCACGATCCGATAGAGCTACTTTCAAGAAAGATGAATATGTACTCATAAAAGAGTCCGTAGTCAGTAGTCCGTAGTCGGTAGCCCGGGTCAGAGAACTCCAGCTACTGACTACGGACTACTGACTACGGACTACTGACTAAATGAAAATCGGCATCACATGTTATCCATCTTACGGCGGGAGCGGCGTGGTCGGCGCCGAGTTGGGGATCGAGCTTGCCAAACGAGGACACGAGATTCACTTTGTCAGCTACGCTCCGCCGATGCGCCTCGACGACGGGCAGTGCCGCGAGCGCATCCACTTTCACGCCGTCGATATGCTGAGCTACCCGTTGTTCGAGTATCCACCGTATACCGACGCACTTGCCTCTAAGCTGTTCCAGGTTGCGAACGCCGAGGCTCTCGATCTCGTTCACGTACACTACGCGATACCGCATTCTGTGAGCGGGTATCTGGCCCGCGAAATGCTCAAGCCCACACGCTATCTCCCGGTGGTCACCACGCTCCATGGAACCGACATAACACTGGTCGGGCGCGATCCTTCTTTTTTGCCGATTACCCGCTTTGGCATAGAACAGTCGGACGCGGTGACGGCCATATCAAACTACCTGCGGGATGCGACTCACGACACCTTTTGCACTGGCTGCGACATTGAAGTTATCTACAACTTTATCGACGCGGACTACTATTGCCGCGCGCCGAATGAAACGGTTCGGCAAGAACTCGCGCCACAAGGCGAGCGCATCATTCTGCATGTTTCGACCTTCCGGCCGATCAAGCGCATCGGTGACTGCATTCGAGTGCTGGCAAAGATGAAGGAACTTGAAACCGGCTCCGAGAGCCAGTTTCGCGCCCGGCTGGTGATGTGCGGCGACGGTCCCGAACGCGCGGAAGCCGAAGCGCTTGCCGTAAAGCTGGGTGTCGCTGAGCTGGTCTCTTTTGTCGGCAAGCAGCCTCAATCGCGAATTCGCGAATACCTTTCCGTCGCCGATTTGTTGTTGCTGCCGAGCCAATCCGAGTCGTTCGGTCTTACCGCGCTCGAAGCGATGGCCAGCGAGGTGCCGGTTATCGCAACACGCGTCGGCGGAATTCCGGAAGTCGTCGAGGATGGCGGTTGCGGCTTCCTTTTCGAGGTCGGCGACATAAACCGCATGGCCCAAGCGGCCCTGAAAGTGCTCGAAGACGATGCCGAGCGCAAGCGGCTTGGAGCGCGAGGCCGTGAAATAGCAATCTCGAACTTCACCACCGATAAGATAATCCCGCAATACGAACAGCTCTACGAACGATTAATCCGGGAGCGCGCTGATCGCCCCTGAATGAGACACTTCACCGGCAAATCTGAAGGACATCTCGAAGAGACCCAAGTTCGTAATTCAAGTAAATGCAAGCTACGAACTTCCGCCTGAAGGCCGGACTACGAACTTGGGTCGTCTTGAACTCACTTGTTGAAAGTAAATACGCAAGGCTGATATAAGTCTGAACGCAATCGAAGACTTTGGGGGATTCATATGAAAGAAAGAAAAATGGAGCACGAGCTCGGACTCGATTTTCTGCGCGTCGTCGAGGGTGCGGCAATTCGTTCCGCTCAGACGATGGGTCGGGGCGATCGAAAATACTCCGACCATGTGGCGGTTGAAGCGATGCGCGAAATAATGGACACGGTCCCGATGCGCGGCGAGATCGTCATCGGCGAAGGCGAACGCGATGAAGCTCCAATGTTGTTCATCGGCGAGAAAGTCGGGCTCGGGCATCACGCCGCCGAAGACGGGAAGCAGTTTCCCGAAGTTGATATCGCCGTCGATCCGCTCGAAGGCACGAACCTGTGCGCGACCGGCTCACCAAACGCAATTACGGTGATGGCCTGCTCGGAAAAAGGCGGCCTGCTGCACGCCCCCGATCTGTACATGCAGAAGCTGATCGTCGGACCATCGTCCAGAGGCGCGGTCGATCTCGACGCGCCGGTAAAGGAGAACCTTCGCAACATAGCCAGGAGGCTCAATCGCGATATCGAAGACCTCGTGGTCATAGTGCTCGAACGCCCCCGCCATCAAAAGCTGATCGCCGACATCAGGGAGGCAGGCGCCCGCATCAAGCTCATCTCAGACGGCGATCTTTCGGCTGGAATCTCTGCGGCGGTGGCGGGCTCGGGTGTGCATGCGGTGATGGGCACCGGCGGAGCGCCCGAGGGAGTGCTGACCGCCGCTGCAATGAAATGCCTGAACGGACAGATACTCGCTCGTTTCGTCTTGAAGGAACAGCTTGAAGACCTGGAAGACCGCGAACGGATCGGCGAAGACGCGGTCGAACGAATGAAAGCGATGGGAATCGACGACCCGTACCGCATCTACGACACGGACGATCTGGCGCCAGGCAAGAAGATCATTTTTGCGGCGACCGGTGTGACGGACGGGACGATACTTCGCGGCGTGCGCTTTTTCGGAACAGGCATTCGCACATCGTCGATCATAATGGCAACCGAGCGCACCAAGCGCGTGCGCTTCATCGACACCGTTCACATCGAAGGCGGTCCGGATACGGTTGTCAGGTTTTAGGATTAGTCAGTAGTCAGTAGTCCGTAGTCCGTAGCCGGGATCAGGTTATCTTAACTACTAACTACGGACTACTGACTACGGACTACTGACTAATGGTTGAGAAACCTTCAAAGCTCCAGCCAGTTCTTCTTGGCGGGCTCGTGCTCGGCCTTGGATCAGTCATTCCGGGCCTTTCTTACGGGAACCTTTGTTGTTGCGGATGGGCGGTTGTTGGAGGCGCGCTTGCTGCCCGTCTTTTGATAAAGCGCTCACCGGTATTGCCCATTACCAGCGGTGACGGGGCTGCGGCCGGCGCTCTCGTCGGCATCGTGGGCTCGTTCATAAATTTGATAATCGGCGTCCCGGTCACGTTGCTTCAATGGAAGACTGTCGTGGCTCAGATGCAGCAAAGAGCCGATAACGTCTCAGACCCGGCGAGTCGTGAAATGGTAAGGCAAATGACCGACGCGATGCAGAGCCATCCAGCGCTCATTGCTCTCGGGTTGTGGCTGCTTTTCGCGATCGCCGGCGTAGGCATGGCAGCGCTCGGAGGAGTGCTCGGCGTAGCGATGTTCGAAAAGCGCAAAGGACAACCCCCGCCTCAACCGCCCTATCCGCCGGCGGGATTCCCACACAGCTACGCCGCGCCCGATCAGCCGCCCGGAGAACCAACGCTGCCGAGTCAGCCTACCGATGGTGGCTCTGAACCGCCATCGAGATAATATCGAGATTACCCGCCCTGGAAACATTGCGTATGCGACAAGAGCGTCATCACCCGCGTATTGAAACTGAGCGGCTAATACTCACGATCCCCACTCCCGACGATGCTTCTCGCATGCTTCAGTACGTCACAGACAACAAGGAGCATCTTGCCCCCTGGGAGCCTCTCAAGACAGATGAATACTTCACACGTGAGTTTTGGTTCGATAGACTTTCACGTGCTGTTGAAGAGTCTCATTCCCGCCAATCGTTGCTGCTGGTGTTGTTGGATCGCGCCAATCCCGTTGGCCCATTTGTCGGGCAAGTCCATTTCAGCAACATCACGTATGGAGTCTTTCAAGCCGCCCATCTTGGCTACAGTTTGGATCATCGCGCGACCGGGAAAGGGCTGATGACTGAGGCCCTGACATCTGCGATCAAGTATGTCTTTGAAGAATTGAATCTCCATCGAGTGATGGCGAATTACATGCCGGGAAATGAGAAGAGCGCAAAGCTGCTTCAGCGGTTGGGATTCAGTGTCGAAGGTCACGCGCGAGACTACCTGAGACTGGCCGGAGAATGGCAGGATCACACCCTGACTTCGCTCATCAATGGGTCGTGGAAGGAAGTCGTATCTTGAAATGAGCGCATCACATCCCTATACTCTCGGTTTGGACTATAAGGTTTTTAACAGTAACGTTTAAAGATCCCCGCTGGAATCATAGGAACTGCATGACCAAGCTTCAATTTCTCGCGATACTCGTCGTTCTTTTTTCCGTTCTTTCAGTTTCATCGAGCGCCGAAACGCCTTCATCGATTCTCGGCAAGATAATCGACGAGCGCGGCTATGTGATGGCCGGCTTGACGGTTAGAGCGCGCAACACCGAGACCGGAACCGAATACCAAACGACTTCACAAGCAGCCCGCCAATCGCCTGACAATCATGACGGGCTCGACTCGCTTCGTCAGGTTGGTCTGCTGACCGAGGGTACCGCCGTTTTCTCGTTTGAAGGCCTGGAACCGGGCCGCTACGTGCTGATCTCCGCGTGTCCGGGGGTCGACCAAATCCTGGGGTCGGCCGTTGTCGAGTCCGGCAAGACAGCCCAGGTAGAACTGCTCGCGCTGCCCCTGACTGAAAGCGGCAGCACGACGATCGACAAGTTTGTTGCATCGTCCGAGGCGCAGGGCGGCCGATATCCCGCGGGTAACATCAGCTACTTGAACGTCAACGACTCGCTGGATCTTTATTTCATGTGGGTCTACTTTTTGATTCTCGGTCTGCTCTCCGTATACGGTATTTATCGTTACCGTCTTGTTTATCTGTTCCTGCGCTATCAGAAGCATCGCCCCCAGCCTAAATCCAAATTCATGGCGGACGGCCTGCCTCGAGTTACAGTGCAGTTGCCGCTGTTCAATGAGATGTATGTCGCCGAGCGTCTTATCGATGCGGTGACAAAGCTCGAGTACCCACGTGAGCTGATCGAGATTCAGGTGCTGGACGATTCGACCGACGACACGACGAGAATAGCTGAGGCGTCGGTCAACAAACACTTCCAGCAGGGCTTCAACATTTCCTACCATCACCGCGATAACCGCGAAGGCTTTAAAGCAGGGGCGCTGGAGGCCGGGCTCAAGAAGGCTTCCGGCGAGCTGATCCTGATCTTCGACGCCGACTTCGCGCCGCGGCCCGATTGCATTCGGCGTATGGTCGATTACTTCACCGATGAGAGAATCGGAATGGTCCAGATGCGCTGGAGCCATATCAACGCGGACTACTCGCTGCTGACCAAAGTTCAGGCAATCATGCTCGACGGTCACTTCGTCATCGAACAGGTGGCGCGTAATCGCTGCGGCGGATTCTTCAACTTCAACGGCACCGCCGGAATGTGGCGTCGCGAGGCGATCGAATGGTCCGGCGGCTGGCAGCACGACACTTTGGCCGAGGACACCGATCTTTCTTACCGGGCCCAATTGATGGGCTGGCATTTTGTTTACCTGGCTGACGATGACGTGCCCGCGGAGCTGCCGGTCGAGATAAACGCCTTCAAGTCGCAGCAGCGGCGATGGGCCAAGGGAGTCGTGCAGGTCGGGATAAAACTTCTCAAGCGAATATGGCATGATCCGCGTCTGCCGATGCGAGTGAAGCTCGAACAATTCTTTCGCCTGAGCGGGAATCTTGCCGCGCCGCTGGTGATCGTGCTGGCCCTGATCAACTTTCCGATACTGATCGTCCGGTACAATCAGGGGCTGTTTCACCTGTTCGTGCTGGACGTCCCGATCCTCACTTTCTCAACCGTCTCGGTAATCGTCTACTACCTGGTGACTCAACGTTATCTTCATCCGAAGACGTGGAAACAGTCGATCAAGTACATTCCGTTCGTGATGAGCATGGGAATCGCGCTGACTTTTTCAAACGCGCGCGCGGTGCTGGAAGCGGTGCTGGGAGTGAAGACTCCGTTCGTGCGAACACCGAAGTACAAGATCGAAGAAACGGGAGATACGACCTGGGTCAAGAAGAGTTACCTGCCTCGCCGCCTGTCATTGCCGTGGCTCGAGTCGCTGTTTGCGCTCTATTTTTTGTTCACGATCTGGTACGCAATCGACAGCGGGATCTTCGGCACACTGCCGTTCCTGATGATTTACTTGTGTGGTTACGCTTACGCGGCGGCTATGTCGATTGCCCAGGCGCGGATGAACCTTCGGCGAAAGTGATTGGAGAAGGTGTGATGGCCTATCCTCCTCAGGGGTTCTACACCCCGGAAGCGTATCTCACATTCGAACGAGCTAGTGAGACTAAGCACGAGTATCTTAATGGCCAGATCTCCGAGACTGCCCGGGTGAGTGCGCGACACGTTCTGCTTGTGACCAATCTTGTTGGCGAGTTGGGCTTACAATTGAAAGCAGGACCCTGCAACGTGTATTCGTCGGCGTTGCGCATAAGAACGGCTCCCACTGGCTTGTATACGTATCCCGATGTCATCGTGCTTTGTGAAGAACCGCGTTTTAGCGACGAACAGAAGGACACTCTCGTGAACCCTGTCTTGATCATCGAAGTACTTTCCAAGTCGACGAAGGACTACGATCGCGGCGGAAAGTTCGAGCAGTACCGCACCATCGAGTCGTTCGTTGAGTATCTGCTGATTGCACAGGATCGACCTCACGTCGAGCACCACACGCGCCAGCCCGACGGAAGCTGGCTGCTGCAGGAAACCAACAACCTGGAAGACACGATTCAATTGAAGTCGGTACCGGGTTCGCTTTGGATGGCTGACATCTACTCAAAGATCCATT
This sequence comes from Blastocatellia bacterium, assembly GCA_035607285.1. Taxonomy (GTDB): domain Bacteria; phylum Acidobacteriota; class Blastocatellia; order UBA7656; family UBA7656; genus Onstottus_A. Next base: position 14,174 of record DATNBZ010000317.1, read on the forward strand.
TCCAACCTTGAGGAACGCCATAATCTCCCTCACAGGCTAATTGCGGTTTGCGCACCCGACACACCTTTAATGTAAAATGCACTTCCCGTTCGCGTCCCAAGTCTCGATAGACGGCTATCCTTTCGGACGCGATTCAGAGACGAGACTCAACTACATGAAAAAGATCACATCCTTCCTTATCTTCGCGATACTCCTTGGTCAATCGGTTGCTTTTACGGTACAGGGCCAATCGCAGCCGGCGCAGTTCTCGAAGACCCCGCTGCTTTCCGATAAAGACGTCTCGGCGCTCGCCGCCGAAATCAGTGGCTTGATTGCAAAAGACACCGTCACCGAACTGAGCCGCTATCACCGCGTGCAAGCGTCCTCCGGTTATTCGCGCGCGGCCGAATACATCGCCGCAAAAGCGAAGGACTACGGACTCGAGCAGGTGCAAATCGAACGCTTTCCCGCCGACGGTGAGAAAACTTACTACACGCTGAAATCGGCGCCGGGGTGGGAAGCCGAGCGCGGAGAACTGTGGGAGACCGAACCAAACAGGACCAAGATAGCCGACTGGGATGAGATGCGAGTCGCGCTGGCCGACTATTCACAAAGCGCTGAAGCTCGAACGACGCTTGTTGACGTAGGACTTGGTACTTCGGCGAAAGATTACGAAGGCAAAGACGTGAAGGGCCAGATCGTGCTCGCTGGCGGAGGCGTGGCGGCGGTTCACAAGATTGCATGCGCCGAACGTGGCGCCGCTGGGATTCTGAGTTATCAGGCGAATCAAACAACCGGTTGGTCGGGAGACTATGCCGACAACGTGCGATGGGGGCACCTCTCGCCGTACAACCCGACTAACAAGTTCGCGTTCATGATCTCGCTTAGAAAGGCCCGCGAGTATCAGGCAAGGCTTGCTCGAGGAGAACAGATCACTCTTCACGCCATCGTAAAAGCCGAGATGAAGCCGGCCAATTACGAGATCGTCAGCGCGATCATTCCCGGAACAAGCGCCGCTAACGAAGAGATTATTTACTCGTGCCATCTCTGCCACCAGAAACCGGGGGCCAACGATAACGCCTCGGGCGCAGCGGCTATACTTGAAGTAGCTCGCACATTGAGCGCTTTGATTCGTCGAGGCGAGATCGAGCCGCCAAGGCGTACGATCAGATTCATCTGGCCGCCGGAGATCAGCGGCACCGTCGCGTACTTTGCGCAACATCCCGAGATCGTCCGCAGGATGAAGGCAGTCGTTCATTGCGATATGGTGGGCGGGAACTTCGCGATCACCAAGTCGGTGCTGCACGTGACTCATACGCCGGCCTCGCTTCCGAGCTGCGTTGACACGGTCGGCGACATCTTCGGGGAGTATGCGATCGCAGGGAGCGCGAAAGCGGCCTCCGGAGCCGGTTTCGAGGATGCGCTCATTTCTCCTGAGGGAAGCAAGGACAGCCTTGTCGCGGACAGCACGCCGTTCGAGATGGGCTCGGATCACGACGTATACCAGGAAGGTTCATTCCGAGTTCCGGCAATTTACCTTCGCGACTGGCCTGACGTATTCATACACACCAACCACGACTCGCCCGCGAACATCGATCCCACGAAGATCAAGCGCTCCACTTTCATCGCCGCCGCATCGGGTTATTTTCTGGCTCACGCCGGCGCTCGCGAGGCCGCGCGGCTGGCTGATGAAGTCTTCACCCGGGCGCTCGCTCGAGTGCCCAAAGAACGTGACCGCGCCAGAGCCACGGAAGCGAGCAGCACTCAAACCGGCGCCGATGAAGCGCGCAACATCATCGCCCGTTCGCTGGAGCACGACGCCGACGCTCTGACGTCCGTCTTGATGTTGGCCGCGGGCGACAAGAATCTCGAAACGAAAGTCGAAGGATTGGTCGACCAGTTGAGCGGAATGTGGCTCCTGCTGACCGGCGTTCTCAGCGAGCAACGCAAAGGCAAGCGAGTGATCTTCACGCTGGAGCCAAAAGAGCAGCCAAAGGAAGAGAAACCGCACAATCCAAAGCAAGCCTCGCGGCCGCGCTCGGTCACGATGGACTACGGGCGAATCCCTACGCGGAAAGTCAGCGGCCCGATGAACGTTTACTACTATGACTACGTTGCGGAAAGGGCGGGCGCCGATGACATGAAGTTAGTAGAGCGAATCAACGCGCGGCCCGCGGGCGAGATCGTGCTTTACGAGATTTTGAATCTGGTCGACGGCAAGCGAAGCATTCAGAGTATTCGCGATTACATCTCGGCGGCTTATGGTCCGGTACCGATTGAGGACGTGTCTGACTACCTGCGGCTGCTGGAGAAGATCGGCGTTGTGAAGATCGAAGCGTGAGGCTCTTAACTCGGAACCTGATACAATGCGAACTTTCAAAGCTCGACTAATTCTGCCGAAGGTTAAGATTTCCGCCACACCAGAACTAAAAGCCAACAGCAAGATCGTTCCTCTTTACGCCGTTCAGGATCAGGCTTTTCCCTATTGACATGCATAGGTCAGCGGAGTAATCTCGCGCCATTATTGCCGCGTGTTAAAAAGTCTTGGAGGAGGCAAGCAAGTAATGCTTTCCGCCGAAACAAGCTCCTCGTCGGCTTGGTACATGCCAACTTAGAAGGGAGAAAAACTAATATGAGGCTATCGCGTACCCGATCTTTTCGCGTGACACGAAATGTCATTATCTTGGTTTCCTCTTTAGCTGTTATTCGCGCCAATGCTGGCCCACCGCTGACGTGGGTAGGGGGATGCTATGATTTCGAGATCACGGACTTTAATGGGTATCCGGCAGCAGGGTGTTTTGGATCAGGTACATGTTCCTTTACCGGAGATGGCAATCTAATTGTGTTTCTAATAATGTCTTCAAACATGACCTGTCCAAATCAATTTGTAGCGAACGAGGTGCAGGTAGTCGGCAACGTTGGCGACAGAGGCATCAGAGGCTATGCAGTCGGCTACTGTCTAAGTAACGGGAGGCTCCGAGGCAGTGCCGACGCATATTCAGGGTGTGATGGCTATGAACAATCAGGGCTTCCGGTTGTTTTTCCTGAAGCTTGTTCTGATGGTCCAGTTTATGGCGACCCACCGCCACCTGGAAGTTGCCCAACTTATATTTGTCGCAATTCCATTGAGTCGGGTTGTGCTGTTCAATATGACGAGTGCGCTTACCCAGGCACTGGGTGTCCATCAGGGTACTCTCCCGGAGGACAAGGCTGTTGCTGCGGCGCGACCCCCATCGTAATAGATGTGAATGGAGATGGGTTCAACCTCACCGGTGCTGCCGGGGGCGTTAACTTCGATCTGAACAATGATGGTATTAAGGAAAGGCTTTCCTGGACAAGCGCAGGTTCGGATGATTCCTGGCTGGCTTTCGACCGTAATGGAAACGGAACAATTGATGGTGGCAGGGAACTATTTGGAAACGCCACGCCGCAGCCGGCATCCCCTAATCCCAATGGCTTTTTGGCGCTGGCGGACTTTGATGAACCTGTGAATGGCGGTAACGGTGATCGGACGATAGATAGAAGGGATGTGATCTTTTCGTCGTTGCGTTTGTGGCAGGATGCTAACCATAACGGTATCTCAGAGCCGACCGAGCTGCACACTTTGCCGTCACTCGGCATCGAATCAATCTCCATTGATTACAATCTGTCAAATCGACGCGATCAATATGGCAATCGGTTCCGATATCGAGCGAGCGTAGATGATGCGCGGCGTTCACAAGCGGGCAGGTGGGCATATGATGTAATTCTAGTTGCATTACAATAGAGTTCCCGCCGGCTTAGGAGCATATATTAGTGCAGAGAGTGGGCTTAAGAAATAAGGAGGAGGCAGATATGAAACGTCCCAATCCGCTAATCTTGGCTCTCGTTGCCGTATTGATGGTTCTAGCCGGTGGCTTCTATTGGCATAGCAGGAGGGTACAGGCAGTGAGCGTACGAATCAGCATCAAGGATCTGCCGGAGCACGGATTAGAACTCACCGGGCCTTCAGATCCGGCCTTCGAGGGTGACTTATCTGCTCTGCTTAAGGGTAAGAAGAATGACATTGTCGAGGCCTTGAAGCCTTTTTCGGTTATCTTGCGGAATCGGGGAAATAGGGCCGTTGTTGCATACTGGTTGAAATGGGAGATGATTAAAGCCGATGGGACAATAGTTACCCGCCAGGCAGGAGGTTCTAACCCTGACGCCCTTATGGATGGCGGGACTCGCGGGTCGGAACATCTATCAACCAGCAGAGGCTATGCAATAAGGACAAAATCAAAGCGGTTTGTTTCCCTCGGGTTTTCCTTAGGCGAAGACGAAGATGATGGAAGCATCGGCGCCGTTGCAGGCGGTTCCGAAAATCAAAACGCCGTTGCTCAGCTTCAAGAAGCCGCACGAGATAAAGACTTGTCCTCGATGCTAGATGCTACAAACGCGGAATTGCGAGGCTACGAAAGCATAACCGTATCCATTGACGGAGTGTTTCTTGAAGATGGAACCTTTGTTGGACCGGACACCACCCAGTTTTTTGCAAGGATCGAAGCCGTTGTTGATGCTAAGCGGGATCTCTTAGAAGAGATAAGATTCAGGACTAACCGCAATAAAAGCTCACAAGAAATCTTTGGCTATGTTGAGGAATTAGCAAATGGCCCAGACGTAGTTATGCAGAGCCACTCCACACCAACCGATCACTACAACCTCTATAAGAAGATTTATGCCCAAGAGATTCTTCGTATGAGACAGCGCTTGGGTGACGAGAGGGCAATGGCTGTCGCGTTGGAGCCATTTCGTAAGCAATGGCCCAAGCTAAAGAAACCTTGAGGGATTCATCTCATATCGGTTAGCGAGCATTTACGGGTGAACAAATTTGAGAGGAGATTGAGAGAGGTTAGATTTGAGATTTCAACTCAGCAGCCTTTTGCTCATCGTTCTGCACGGACGCGCGAGACAGTGGCGTTCGATATACTATCGCGATCGCGGCAAGCATAAAGAACGCGCCGCTTGAATCAAGCAGTGAGTCCCAGATCGAACCACCGCGACTCCGAGTGAGTGTCTGGTGGAACTCGTCCAGCAGCGCCCACCCGCCCGCGGTAAGAAAAGAATAGAGCGCCCACTTGAGCCGCCATCGCGTCGGATCATCCGCTCGATAAGCGCGAAACAGAAACGCTCCAAGCACCGCATACTCCATGAAGTGCGCTGACTTGCGTACGACGTAGTTCAGAGTCGCCAAAGCATGTTTGCTTGCGTGTGGCACAAACCACAGGAAGATCTTGTCGATTACGCTGCGAGTGTTCTCGGCGGAAAAAACATCGGTCGAGAAGTAGTACATCAACGCGAGCATCGCCGCGACCGGCAGCCAATATTTGATTATGCGAGGTGCGATTGGTGCTCGCGCGGCGGTTGGATAATCCATCGTGCTTCTATGATAACAAAACGCCAACGGCGTACGGGGAGAAACGAAAAAGGCAAAAGCGAACTTCCGCTCTTGCCTTTTGGCCGTCTATTTTGCCCCTGGCGCTTAGCCCTCGAGTGCCTGCGCGCCGGACACGACTTCGATGATCTCGCGTGTGATTGAAGCCTGTCTCACGCGGTTCATATTCAACGTGAGGTTCTCTATCACTTCCCCGGCGTTCTTTGAAGCCGAATCCATAGCGGTCATCCGTGCGCCGTGCTCGCTGGCTACCGATTCCAGCAGCGCATAGAAAACCTGAGTTTCGATGTAACGCGGAAGAAGGTCGCCGAAGATCTGCGCGGGAGGCTGTTCGTAGAGGTAGTCCATCAGCACTTCGGGCTCACCCGAAGTCTTTGTTTCGGATGCCGCTTCACCGCTTAGCGCGGCCGCGCTGATCGGGAGCAGTTGCCTGACAGTAACGCGCTGCGAGAGCACCGACTTGAACTCGTTGTAAATCAGAAACACTCTGTCGATCGTCGACCCTTCCGCAGTGTAGGCCGCCATTAGTTCCTGGGCGATTGCTGCCGCATCATCGTGGTTCACGGTTCGCGCGGTGATGTTTATGTGTTCGCTCAGGATCTTTACCGGACGCCGACGAAAGAAGTCTCGACCTTTTCGGCCGATGGTCACGAGCTCGACGGTTTTGCCGGGATGCTCGCGGACGAAGAGCTGCGCGGCCTTATTGAGGTTGGTGTTGAAGCCTCCGCACAAGCCCTTGTCGGCGGTTATCAGCGCAACCACCAGGTGTTCGTCGCCGCGTTCGTCAAGCAGTGGGTGATGAAAGTCACTAGCGCGAGCCGCCAACCGCTCGAGGACGCGCATCATCGTATTCGCATAAGGCCGAGCGGCGACCACCCGCTCCTGCGCGCGACGCAGCTTCGCCGCGGCGACCATCTTCATCGCCTTGGTTATCTTCTGCATGTTGCGCACCGAGCGAACCCGGCGCCGGAGGTCTTGGAGATTGGCCATAAGAAGACTAGAGAATTGCAAATTGCAAATTGCAAATTGCAAACTGCAAATCGCCGGGAGTGCGCGGCGAAGCGTTATTCAATTTGAATTTTGCAATTTTCATTTTTCAATTTGCAATGATTTGTATTTCTATTCACTTCGCTGCTTTTGCGCTGGCGGCTTCCGCGGTGAAGCGCTCCTTGAACTCTGTCACCGCGGTTCGCATCTCGGTCTCGATCTCTTCGTCGAGCTTCTTACGATCGCGGATTTTCTCGAGGATACCCGGGTGCGAATTCTCGACGTAAGCCTGAAGCCCCTGTTCGAACTTCTTGAGGTCCTCGATGGCAACATCATCCGTGAGGCCTTTGTCTGCGGCCCATATGATCAGCACCATTTGTTCGACGGGCATTGGCGAGTACTGGGGCTGCTTTAGGATCTCGGTTAGCCGCTGGCCCCGGCTGAGCTGCGCTTGTGTAGCCTTGTCGAGATCCGACCCGAATTGCGCGAATGCCGCAAGGTCGCGATACTGAGCGAGCGCCAATCGAAGCGTGCCCGCCACTTGCTTCATCGCCTTTGTCTGCGCCGAGCCTCCGACCCGGCTTACTGAGTTGCCGACATTGATTGCCGGACGAACGCCGGAGTGAAACAGATCCGACTCCAGGAATATCTGTCCGTCGGTTATCGAAATCACGTTGGTCGGAATATAAGCCGAGATGTCGCCGGCCTGAGTCTCGATAATCGGAAGCGCGGTCAGGCTGCCACCGCCGAGCTGATCCGAGAGCTTGGCTGCCCGTTCGAGCAATCGCGAGTGCAAGTAGAACACATCGCCGGGATAGGCTTCGCGGCCGGGCGGGCGCTTCAGCAGGAGCGAAATAGCTCGATAAGCCCACGCGTGTTTCGACAGATCGTCATAGATGCACAGCACGTGCTGGCCTCTATCTCGAAAGTATTCTCCCATCGCGCAGCCCGCGTAAGGCGCGATGTACTGCATGGCCGCCGGGCTCGACGCCGAAGCATCGACTATCACGGTGTATGAGTCGGCGTCGTAGTCTTCCAGCGTCTTTTTCACCTGGGCCACGGTCGATTCCTTCTGACCAATCGCGACGTAGATGCAAATAAGATCCTTGCCTTTTGAATTGATGATCGCGTCGAGCGCGACCGCGGTCTTGCCGGTCTGCCGGTCGCCGATAATCAACTCGCGCTGGCCGCGCCCAATGGGAACCATCGAGTCAATCGCCTTCAACCCGGTGAGCATCGGCTCGCGAACCGGCTGGCGATCCATAACGCCGGGCGCGATGCGCTCGAGCGGACTGAACTGATCGGTGACGATTGGCCCGCGCCCATCGAGGGGTCTTCCGAGCGGATCAAGGACGCGCCCGATTATCGCTTCGCCGACCGGCACGGACATGATTCGTTTTGTGCGGCGGACCTCGTCGCCTTCCTTGATCTTCTCGTAATCGCCGAACAACACCGCGCCGACTTTGTCTTCTTCGAGATTGAGCGCAATCCCGGCGACTTCGTGCGGCAGGTCAAGAAGCTCGCCGGCCATCACGCGCTCGAGCCCGTATATCTCGGCGATTCCGTCGCCGGTTTGGATCACCTGTCCCACTTCGCTGATCTCGACGCTCGTGTCATAGCCCTCGATTTGCTGTCGTATGATCTTGCTTATTTCGTCGGCTCTAATTGCTTGCATCATCATCTCCTGCGTGTCTGATGTTCGACAAACTTCAGTTTGTCGTCCTTCCGACCAATATCGACAAACTGAAGTTTGTCGGACATCTTGCCGGACCTTCAAATCTCAGACCGCGCTTTCTCCTCGTTTCAATCGCTCCTTGATTGCCTGAAGCTGAGTTCGCACGGACCCGTCATAGACAACAGAGCCGATCCGGGTAACTACTCCTCCGATCAGCGACGGATCGGTGTTGAATTTGAACTCGACTTGCTTGCCGGTCATCTGCTCGAGCGTTCGCCCCAGTCTTGCCTGTTCGGAAGCGCCAACCTTTACAGCCGTAGCCACCTCGGCGACAATCAGCCCTTTCCGCTCGTTCATCTTGCGGCGGAACTGCTCGTACACCTCGGCCACATAGTGCAAGCGATAATGTTTCAGCATCGTGCGCAGCAGATTCGCAGTCATCTGACCGGCGTTGAGCCGATTGATGAGCGCGTTGAGCAAGCTGAGCTTGTCGGCCGGCGAAACAATCGGGCTTGCGAATACATCGTAAAGCTCCCGGCTGGCGTTCATTGCTTCCGCGAAGACGCGCAACTCGTTGTCAATCGACTCGACTTCGTTGCGCGAGATCGCAACGTCGACCATCGCTTCTGCGTATCGTCGGGCAACGGTCACGACGCTCATCTGGTTACCTCGCTCAGGTCGTCGATAAACTCGTTAAGCATCCTGCTATTGTCTTCCGGGCGAATCTCGCGCCGAATCAAGCCTTCGGCGAGCGCGACCGATTGCTCGGCTACGAATGCTTGAAGCTCGCTGCGAGCTGACTTCATCGCGCCCTCGATTTCGCGCTGGGCCGATTGTCGAATCTTTTCCGCGTCGGCGGCAGCAGCTTGCCGAATGCGCTCGGCTTCACGCGCGCTCTCGCGTTCGGCCTCGGCTCGAATCTCAGAGACTTCCTGATCCAGACGCGCAAGCCTCTCCTCGACCTTCGCGAGTTGCTCTTCAGCTTCCTGCTTGTCGCGTTTAGCCTGATCGAGTTGCTTGACGATTGATGCAGCGCGGTTATCGAAGACCTGGCCGATCCGCAATTTGCTCCGAAGAATGTAGGCGAGAATGATTACGAATATCAGGAGGTTAATCACTCTCCAGAGCGTCATGTTTTTCAAAAGCCCGGTCGCTTCCGCCTGCTCGGCCGCCGCAAACAGAGCCGGTCGGATAATCAAATCAGCTATCAATCGGCTCCACCTCCCACCGTGCGCCCAAGTATGGTGCGCGAAATGCGGTCAGCGATCTGGTGCGCTTCTGATTCAAGCGCCGT
>DATNBZ010000318.1:0-39853 GCA_035607285.1 Blastocatellia bacterium
ATACTCACACTTCGTAACGAAGCGTGCCGGCGGCCGAGGCGCGGTTCGCGAGGTGATCGAAATAATCCTCAAGGCGCAAGACAAGTGGGAAGAGGCACTCGCGCGGTATTTGACTTGATGTATTAGCCCCTACATGCAGGCGCGACTTTCCACTAGCCTTCAATCTCTTTGATCGTAACAATCCGAAGCCGCTTGTAGTCCAGGAACCAATCGCCTTCCCGGAAGAGATCAGACCTCAGTCGCTGCTCGACTTGATGAATCACTTCTGCGCGATTGGTGGCAGGCACTCCGGCAAGCTCATTATCCGCGAACACCTCGAGCCACTTCTGCAACCCGCTCTCGCCGCCGTCCAGTTTCGTAGGCCGGTCGAAGTGCGTTGCATACGTTACTCGAAAACCATGCGATTCAAGCAGCGTAGCGTACTCACCTACAGAAGCATAGTACCGGCGCGTGGCTTCGCGATCCCATGTGTAGCCCCCGGCGTCGAGGACCTCGCGAAGCGCCGACCTCAACTTCTGTATGTTTCCTTTGCCTCCGAACTCCGCTACGAAACGCCGTCCGGGCTTCAGCGCTTGCCGGATCGAATCAGCGACGCCGTCCTGGTCTTTCATCCAGTGTATGGCAGCGTTCGAGAAGACCGCGTCGAACGGTTCATCAAACCTGAAGCTGGTGGCGTCCGCGGATTCGAAACGCAAAACGGGATAAAGCTCACGCGCGCGCTCGATCATCGCGGGCGACTTGTCCAGGCCGATCACCGTTGCGCCGCTCGCCGCGATTTGATTGGTCAGATGACCGGTACCACAGCCGAGATCGAGGATGCGCTCGCCCTCACGCGGCGCCAAAAGCTCCAGGACTTCGCGGCCGTACTTCCACACGAATGAATGCTTGCTGTCGTACGCCGACGCGTCCCATCGCTTTTCTGAGGGCTTAATTTCATCGCTCATCTGCATCCTCACTCATGGCCGCTACTTCGCGATAGCCTATCTCGTAGTAACGAATTTATTCGTTATTGGTGTCGGGAAGAACGAATGAACTCGTTACTCTGAAGTGCGCTGCTCTTCCGTTTGTGATCTCAATTGCCTGTCGTGCAGCCGCGACAACAACAGCAAAGACGTTATCGCTCCGACAAGCGCCATCGCCATGTCCTTCTGGGTATCGAAGACATCCCCCTGCGTCCCAAGAAACGCATCTCCCGCCGAGCCCGTCGCCGCCGACACGCCCCACTCGAACAATTCGTACAGCGCGCTAAACGCGAGGCAGATGCTGACGACAATGAAGAACAACCATCGGCCACGCCGCAGAGGTGACTTTCTCAAAAGAACTTCGCGCGCGATCAACGCCGGAACGAAACCCTGCGCGAAGTGGCCAACCCGGTCGTAATGGTTTCGACTCAGCGCGAACTCGTCTCTTATCCAGTTGAACAACGGCACCTCAGCGTAGGTGTAGTGTCCGCCTATCATCAGGATGATCGCGTGTGCGCCTATCAGGACGTAAACCACAGTCGTGAACTTGAAGTTGCGATAAGTCGCGGCCAGCACACTCACGCCGATGATCGCGGGGAAGACTTCGAGGATCCAGGTGAAGTAATCGTGCGGACGTATCGCCGACCAAATGAACACGGCGACTACAAGAAACAGGATAACCAGTAAAGGTCTGTCTTTCATTTGGTGTGGTTCATCTCAGATCAGCGCAGCATCATCTCTTCTCCCGGTAGAAGACGGGAAAAGTATGGATCGTTTCAAAGCCGCAGGTCTGATACAGGTGAAAGGCGTTTGTGTTTGCGGTTGTGACCGCGAGGCTCGCCGACTTGAAACCTCGATTACGCAGCTCCGACATGGCGCTCGCAATCATTCGGCGGCCGACGCCCTGTCCCTGGTGAGCCGGGTGCACGGAGATCTGCCCGATGTGCCCAACTCCCCGCGCCACTCGCGATGCAATCAGAACGCCGACAACGGAACCGGACGGACGAACGGCAACACACGACACGAGCGGCAGGAAGTCGCCGCACCAAACGTGATCGGTCAGTATCGTAAGCAGCTCCGCGCAACCTTGCTCCGTTCGATACTGGCTGTTGATGCGGCTGTCGTGCGTCCCGTGATACGAACGATGGATGACCCTCACCGCCTGTGAAAAGTCAGCAGCTTTCCAGGGCCTTATCGTGACCTCGGCGGTCGAAGAGGGCGGCGGGTCTTCAGCGGCTACCCCGGTAAGCATGTAGCTTCGCTCCAATCTTTCAAATCCGCGCGCCTGAAATAATAGATCAGCGTCGTGATTGCCGACTCCCACGCACTGGCTCTCGATTCGGCGCACCTTTCCGACCTGATCGATTCGATCCAGAACGGCTTCGGCCATAATCCTGTCAATGCCTGTTCCACGCCACGGCCTCGAGACGTAGATGTCGCCGATGGAGCATCGCCTGCCCTCTATCAGGTAGTAGGCGAATCCCACAGTAGCGTTGCCGCTCACCGCTACGAGTCCAGAAAGCTGGCGCTGGCGTGCGACGTCTCTCACAAGCATGCTTGCGCCCTTGTAGTCCCAATTCAGAAGCTCGAGCCACTCGGCGCATTCCTCATCAAACAACAGCTCGAGCGCGGCAAGATCGGTCTCGGCCATTGGAATCATTCTCACTTCTGGATTGATGAGCGCCGTCGTTGCCATATTCTGTCGCAGGTTGAGAAGCTCAGGGACAACCATCGAAGCGCCTATAGAAGTAACATAGCTGCCGTTGATTGTTAAGCGAAGCGCGACGATAGGTGTGCGTAAGTTTGGCGCATACCCATCTCGTCAGAGACTGTGTAAAAATGCAATGTTCGTAGTCCGGCCTTCAGGCGGAAGTTCGTAATCCGGTGTAAATACAGATACAAACTTCCGCCTGAAGGCCGGACTACGAACTTTTCACACAGTCTCGTCAGAGGTGGGTCTTGATGTTGGTGCCTACAACGAAGCGCGTCTGGCGCTGCATACCCACTTCGTGAGAAGTGGGTATGTGATGTTGTGTAGCCTATCTCGCCCGGGACAATCCAAGGCGCACAATGCAGGCTACAGCATCACCGACCCACTTCTCACGAAGTGGGTATGTGGAAAAACCTCACGCGCACTTCTCGGCAATGCGCCGCGCGCGCGAAAGTTGTGCTACGTGCGGTGAGTTGCACTATGAACCAGACGCACTTTATTCTTTCCACGTTCTCATGCGCCCCGGAGAGCCTCGATCAGGGAGAGCTTATGCCACTAACACGGAAGCTTCAGGAATTAGTCGACAGGATCTCGCATAACAGGGAAACGATGCTTCAGTCGATTTCAGAATTGAGCGACCAGCAGCTCAACTACAAATCGAAAGATGACCCGTGGTCGATCTGCGATATCGTCCATCATCTCGCGCTCACCGACGACGCTAACGCGAAGCTTATGTCGAACCTGCTCAAGAAGGCGCGCGCTGAGAACCTTCCCCCCGACCCTTCTCCCGATGGCTCGGAGATTCATTCGGCTGACGAACTGTTCGCTCGTGTTGCCGAACCTAAATTCCAGGCGCCGCCGTTTGTCGCGCCCCAATCGCATTTACCGGTCGAAGATTCTTTAACTCGATTGCGCGCTTCTCGTGAGAGGATGCTCGAGTCAATCGACCAACTGGCGAGTTTTGATCTCAATCAGCTCACTTACCCGCATCCGTTCGCCGGACCTTTGAACGGGCACCAATGGATTCTAATGGCGGGAGGTCACGAGCACAGACACACCCAACAGATTAAGCGGATGAAAGCGCGGCCGGATTTTCCGAAGTGAGGATCGAAAACTGAAACCGCAGATGTTTGTAGTTCGGCCTTCAGGCGGAAGTTTCCAGCTTGGCTTTACGCTCAATTGCGAACTTCCGCCTGTAGGAAGGCCGGACTACGAACATCCGCGGTTTGTCTTTGACGATAGCTACGTACCTGGGTTGATTTGCAGCTTTCGACTGTCTGCGGTGAAGCCTACGAAACCGATCATCGTCTCTTCCCAGGTTTGTGGTCCCCATCTCACAGTCTTCGCCGGATCCGGATTCCACTTGTTCTTATTTTTCTTACTTGGGAGGAATCGGTTTCACTCTCCCGTCTGTCTTGTCGTAGTAATAGGCAGGTTTGGCCTCGCCGCTTTCAAGGCTATAAATCGCGCCGATAATCTGAAAACGTCCGTTATACACCCTGTCTTTCAGCGACTTGCTCTTCAGCACCACGTTCTCCATCTGTGCTGTCAGGTTTCTGGCGACATTCACGGCAACATCCTCTTTGTTCTCCGAGTCGAGCCTATTGAGATCCAGGGTTGGCTTGATCGAACTGATGATCGCCATGAGATTCGGCGATTCCGGGTACTTACCGGTCCTAACAACATCCATAGTTGTTTTCACCGCCCCGCACGATTCGTGCGCCATCACAAAAAGCAAATCGGAATACCGATGGTCCGCCGCGTACTCGATGCTGCCCAACTCGGTTGCATCGGTCAGGTTGCCCGCCACACGAATGACGAATAGCTTCCCAAGTGTTTGGTCAAACACTATGGCAGGCGGCACGCGAGAGTCCGAGCAACTGAGAACGATGGTGTATGGATGCTGGCCGTTGACAAGCTCTTCGCGCTCCCGCTCGTAATCGGGAGGGTTCTCGCTGTTGTGTTCCAAATAGCGCTCGTTGCCTAAGGCCAATAGCCTTAATGCCTCTTCGGGGGATATGGGTTCTTGAGGGTCGTTCATATGTTCTCCTTTAGAAAGTAAATTCCTGGGCCGGAGTGCTTGGGTGCCCATCCTACTTCCGGCCAGCGCAGAATGCAAATGACAGTAGTCGTCATTCCAGAGCCGGTTTGATTTGAAGCCTTCGATAGAACGAAACTTTTGCTGTGGTACAATTCGAGCCGATTAGATATCCGCTTCGGAGATTCCGGCGAGTGAGTGAAAGATTCATCAGCATCACCGACACCGTGAGAGCGGCGATTCAGGAGCATGCTTTACTGGCGCGCCCATCTGAATGCTGCGGACTGCTCAGCGGCAGCAACGGACTGATCACCGACATTCATCCGCTCCGCAACGACGCCGATAAACCTGAGACCAGGTACTTCGCAACACCGGAAGATTTGGTCGCCGCAATGCGCCGGATACGTGAGGCGGGCCAGGCGTTGCTGGGAGTCTATCACTCTCATCCGCGCACGCAGGCGTATCCTTCGGCGTCAGATGTCGAGATGGCGTTCTACCCTGAAGCCTTCTACTTTATCATTTCACTCGAGCCGCAAGTCGAGCTCCGGGCGTTTAAGATTGCACATTCGAGGATCGACGATGTCAGGGTTTCGGTAACCAAACTCTGACGTTAGACCGAGACCACTACGAGACTCGTTTATATGTCAACAAGCCATGAGATCAGCGTGACAGCACTGTTGTTTGGTCAGGCCCGCGAATGGGCTGGCGCCTCGAGTCTCGACATCAATCTCGCTGCGCCGGCTACGGTTGGAAGCGCGTTCTCACTTCTGAAATCGCTATGCCCAAAGCTCGGTGAACTCGAACGCAGCCTGTTGTTCGCGGTGAACGAAGAGTATGCCACGCCTTCGCATCCTCTCGCGGACGGCGACCGGCTTGCGGTGCTGCCTCCGGTGAGCGGCGGTGAAGCGGAAGGCCGCGACTTATTCGAGATCACGCGCGAGCCGATCGACATCACCGGCCTGCGAGCTAGACTGCTGGAAGGGAATTCGGGCGCGGTGGTGATTTTTGACGGAGTCGCTCGCAACAACACCAAAGGCCGCCGGACGCTTTACCTCGAATACGAAGGCTACGAACCGATGGCTCTTCGAACGATGGAACAGATCGGCCGCGAGGTTCGCGAGCGCTGGTCAATCAACCGCATAGGGATCGTGCATCGGCTGGGCCGCACGGAAATAACCGAGTCAAGCGTTGTAATAGTTGTCACATCGGCGCATCGCAAGATCGCGTTCGAAGCTTGTCATTATGCAATTGATCGCTTGAAGAAGATTGTCCCGATCTGGAAGAAAGAATACTTCGAAGACGGCGCGGTGTGGGTAGAGAATCAGGAGGCGCGCGCGTGAGATAACAACATTAATGATTTGAGTTGGCAGCTTTCTTTGGTTGGTTCTTCAGAGCGTTGTTGTTTCCAGCTTGTGCGTTGTCAGTTCTTCTCGATCTGTTCTTCTTCACAACATTGGAATTTCCCGCGGAATTTCCAACCTGCGCATTGTCGTTCTTTCTCGATCTGCTTTTCTTTACTCCGTTGGAATTGTCCGCTGCAGCATTTTCAGTTCTTCTCGATCTGCTGGTTTTCACCTTATTCGAGTTTTCCGGCTGGCTGTTCTTAGCCTTGTCGGATTTCTGCGCCCCGGGCCGTTCTACTTTACTCTCTACTTTGCTCTCTACTTTACTTGCCGGCGGCGGCTCGATTCTCGCTGCTTCAGCGGTCTCCGGTTTGGGTTGCTCAGGCTTCTTTCCAACTGGCTGCAATCCGCCGCCGGCCTGAATCGCTTCTCGTTTTTGAAGCTCCATCTCCGCGACGCGCCGCGAAACGTCAGCCTGTTCGGCCTCCTCCTTTATCGCGCGCAAGGTCTTGATCGCTTCGTCGAAGCGGTACAGACCCGCGTAACACTCAGCGGTCCCGTACGCCGCGCGAAGCCGCACCTTGGGATCGGCGCTCATCGATATGAGTTTGTCGTAAACCGGCAGCGCTTGCTGATACTGGCTGCGTGCGATGTGGTAGACCGATGCCTCGCGCAAATAAGCCTGCTCGCTCAGTTCATCGTAAGGGACCCTCTCGATCACCTTCTCATATTCGGTCAGCGCCTGACTGTAATTCCTCTGTGCGAAGTAGAGATCGGCGATGCGCAGCCGGATCCGCCGTCGCTCGGCGGCATCCTGAGGATTCAGGTTTTCATACTCGGCGATCGCTTCGAATGAGCGGCCCATCTCCGCGAGCACTTCAGCCAAGCGTTCGCGGGCCAGAGAAGCATTCGGGTTGGAAGGATTCTGCTCGATGAAGGCGACGTAGTTAACTCGCGCCTGATCGTACCGTTGCAGCTTGAAGTAGTAAATGTTCGCGAGTTGGAAGCGCGCTTCGGGCGCCTTGTCGCCGGTCGGGCGTTGATAGAGATATCGCTCGTATTCTTCAACCGCGAGCTTGTAATCTCCCGAGTCCCACGCCTCGACGGCGCGGGTCAGAGACTGCTCGGCGTCATGACGACAACCAACAGTCCCTAGCAAGGTCAAGATTGACAGACACATGAGGACTTTGAGTAGCCCGTGGGTGGGTCGAGGATTCGGCATCGTCCTCCTGCATTGAATGACCATCGTTGGGCAGTGCCTCATCGAGTGTCTAAACACTGAGGCACAACTGTCTTCCTTATCGCAATTGAGTATCGCGCTCACTCGGTCCGATAGCCAATTCCCCAAACCCGCAACAAATCGTGGCAACCCGCATCGAACGCCTGGGTGAAGTCTATCATCTGTAAAGAGGAAAGAGTCCAAGAGAGACGGTTGTAGTCACAAGCTTCGTAGAGGAGCGGAAGGATTCTATTCTCAAAGCGTTCTTGTTGAAGTACGTAGAGCAGTTCTCGCTTCACCCAGATCGACTCGACCGCATTTGGCGATAACACGACTACAAACCAATCGCATCGATCAAGAGCGGCGCCGATTTCATCATGCCATTGCTGTGCACCAAGGATATCAGTTCGACTGTACCAAACGGGTATCCCGTGGCGTCGCAACGCCTCGGCAACTGACCTTGCAAACTCGCCATCCACATCGGAATGAGATAAGAATACTTCGTTCGGGAGCATAGCCTTGAAGCGCGGTTGGGACGTGTTAGGCTACTTCTTTGAGTGCTACTTCCTTGAGTGCTACTTCTTTCACTGCTAAAGCAATCTGCTTGAGGCTCTCAGCGTCTCTGCCCTGTTCAGGCAGCATTATCAATTTCAAACGCCGCAATATCCACGGGATTTTTTCTTCCGGCATTTGTTCGGGATTGCCGGCAATCACGGGGATCAATCGCTCTTGGTACGACTCTTCGCCAAGCGCGAATCCGATATCCCAGGACACTATGGACGATTCAAGCGAATCCGGCGTCAGCAAAACAACCATAGCTATGGATTCCTTCAACGCCTGGCTTGTTTTCTCCGCCCAGTTGTCTCCTGGCAATATGCGTCTATAGTCCCAGACATCTTTGAATCCAGCCTCCTGAAGAACAGACGCTACCTTTTCAGCCAGGGAGAAATCCTTCGGATCATGACTGATAAATACCTTTACAGCCTCCAACTGCTCCTCAGCGAAGTAACCCCTTTCTCTTGCCGTGTCATTGGGTGGAAACCCAACCACGTAGGACTCCGCGTCGCGCATATCAATCTGATCAATCGGAACATCGATTACAACGCCGGTGACTGGATTCGGGTTGATCTGAATAACAATTCCCAATTCCCCACCGTGGCCCCGGTCATTGTCGCCAGTCTTCACACGAACGAACTCGCCTTCCTGGAATTTCATTCCAAACATGTCAGTAAGAATAATGCTTCGGTTAAGTTCATAGCAACCTGTTCACCTGAGCTGAGTCGATCACGGAAGGTTATCACGATCAGACCGCTCTCGAAGATTCATCACCCCTCGGGTTCTTCAGTCGCGTCCTGCTGTCGCTCGATCAGCGACGCCGATGTCACCAGATCGTCGTCCGACGCGTCGATCAGCTTTACTCCCTGAGTCGAACGCCCGGACACGCGAATGCCTTTCGCTTCGACGCGGATCAGCTTACCCTGATTCGTGATGATCAGGACCTGACTCTCATTGCTGACCGGGAGCACCGCGACGACCAGGCCGTTACGATCGCTGGTCTTCATGTTGATCACGCCTTTGCCGCCGCGCGATGTTACCCGATACTCGCTGAGTTGGGTGCGCTTGCCGTATCCGTGCTCCGAGATCGATAGCATCTCGGCGTCGTCATCGACTGCCGCAACGCTGATCACGTAGTCGTTCTTGTTCAGCGTAATCCCTCGCACACCGGAGCCCTGCCGTCCCTGCGCTCGCAGCTTGGATTCGGGAAAGCAGACTGCCATGCCTTCGTGGGTAGCGAGGAAGATCTTTTTGTTTCCGTCGGTAATCTCGGCTGCGATCAATTCGTCGTCTTCATCGATGCCCATCGCAATGATCCCGCCGACGCGAATATTGGCAAACCGCGAAAGCTCGGTCTTCTTGATCGTGCCCTTGCGAGTCGCCATCACGACGTACTTGCCTTCTTCAAAGTCACGAACGGTTGCGATGCCCGCGAACTTCTCGCCGCTCGGAATGTTCACCAGGTTCACGATAGCCTTGCCTCGCGCTGCCGCACCCGCATCCGGAATCTCATGGACCTTGAGCCGGTACACCTGGCCGTTGCTGGTAAAAATCATCACATAACTGTGGGCCGATGCCACAAAGATATGATCGACCACGTCGTCGGTCTTTGTAGTCGCGCCCTTTCGGCCCGTCCCGCCGCGCCGTTGCGCGCGATACACCGAGACCGGGGTGCGTTTGATGTAGCCCGAATGCGTAACGGTGATCGCCATGTCTTCATCGGCAATCAGGTCCTCGAGCGTCAACTCGGCGCCTGATTCAATGATCTCGGTTCGCCGTTTGTCGCCGAACTCCTTTTGGACCTCGCGCAGTTCCTTGACGATCAGATTGCGAAGCACAGACTCGTTCCCGAGTATCTCTTCAAGCTCGGCAATTCGCTGAATCACTTCCTTGTATTCATCGATCAGCTTTTGCCGCTCGAGTCCAGTCAGTTTCTGCAACTGCATCTCGAGTATCGCCCGCGCCTGCAGCTCGGAAAACTTGAATCGCTCCATCAAAGCGTCGCGTGCTTCCGGCGTGCTCTTCGATTTCCGAATCAGCGAGATCACCGCGTCCAGATTATCCAGGGCTTTTTTCAAGCCTTCCAAAATGTGCGCCCGCGCCTCTGCTTTCTTCAGCTCGTAACGTGAGCGTCGAATCACCACATCGCGGCGATGCTCGAAGAAGATGTGCAAAGCGTCCACCAGCTTCAGCTCGCGCGGCTGTCCATTCACAATCGCAAGATTGATCACCCCGAACGATTGCTGCATCGGGGTAAGCTTGTAGAGATTGTTCAGGACGATGTCGGGTATCGCGTCTCGCTTAAGCTCGATGACGATCCGCATGCCTTCTCGATCCGACTCGTCGCGCAGGTCCGATATGCCGTCGAGTTTTTTGTCGTTGATCAGCTCGGCGATGCGCTCGAGCAGTTTGGCCTTGTTGACCTGGTAAGGAATCTCAGTAACCACGATCGCCATCCGCTCGCCCGTGCGGCCAACCCGGTCGATTGACGCGCGCGCGCGCATGATGATCATGCCGCGCCCGGTGCTGTAGGCGTTGTAGATGCCTTCGCGGCCGTAGATGAACCCGCCGGTCGGAAAGTCCGGGCCCGGAACCATCTTCATCAGGGTCTTCAATGTCGCGGCCGGGTTTTGAATCAGGTGGACGGTCGCTTCGATGATCTCGTTGAGATTATGCGGCGGAATGTTCGTCGCCATACCAACCGCAATGCCACCCGAGCCGTTGACGAGCAAGTTCGGGTATCTTGTGGGCAACACCGTCGGCTCTTCGCGGGACTCGTCATAATTCGGTATGAAGTCGACGGTATCCTTGTCGATGTCGGCCAGCATCTCCGTGGCGATGCGCGTCAACCGCGCTTCGGTGTATCGATAGGCGGCGGGTGAATCGCCATCCACCGAACCGAAGTTGCCCTGCCCATCGACCAGCGGGTAGCGCATCGAGAAGTCCTGCGCCATTCGCACCAGCGAATCGTAGACCGCCGTGTCGCCGTGCGGGTGGTATTTGCCAAGCACGTCGCCGACCACCGTAGCCGATTTTTTGAACGGACGGCCCGGGACCAACCCGATCTCGTGCATTGAAAAAAGGATGCGTCGATGAACCGGTTTCAAACCGTCTCGCGCATCGGGAAGCGCGCGGCCGATGATCACGCTCATTGCGTAATCCAGATAGCTGCGCTTCATTTCTTCTTCTATGTTGACTGGAATTCTGTGTGCCGCTTCGGCCATTCTGTTACTCACCCTCGCTTCGATTTAGTCCTGCGTTTGACACCAACTCTTTCGCGTCTCGCTTGGAAACAAAACGCACAATGGCAGCCGTAGGAGTCGAAACCTGGCTGTCATTGGTTGCTTGTTTCAGTGGTTCTGCCGAGCCGCTAAAGATGAGTTTTCTGGCTTTGAAACCAAGTGAAATTCTACTACACGACGGCAGGTTTTTCAAAGTTGAAAACGAATAAAACACGCAGCAAAATCAGCGATTTACAGATAAGATGGGTAATGAGCGAAAAGTATTGCGTGATGAGGAACGATGCGTTGGAATCCTGCCGGGTCAGCAGCGTGCGCATGGCGTCAATAGAACACGACCAAACACTTTACTCATCAACATCGCCCATGGCTCTCAATTGGTCGCGGGCTTCTTCCAGGCTTCGCCGGAGCTCGTTGTGAAGATACTTGTTTGTGCGGGCGGCCAGCGGCAAATACAACTCCTCGGTTGTTCGAACGTAGCGGCGCTTCTTAGCGAGGCTCGGCGTGTCAATCACTGATCTCATGTTGTCCAGCCGATCGCAAAGCTTCACCAGCGGCGCGCCCGTTTCGGCAGCCGCCTCGATGCGAGCCAGATACTCGCGCAGGCTCACGTCCTCGAACTTGGTCAGCAGCCATACTATCTCGGCGATATTCTCATCAAACATCCGAGCGACGTCAGTGCGCGTCACATCGCTGTCTTCGATCACATCGTGAAGCAGCGCCGAGCAAATCAAGGACGGTGAAAACAGGTTGAGCTCATCAACCAACGACAAAGCTACGCGGACCGGATGCACTATGTAGGGTGAACCCTCGTCGCGCGTCTGCCCGGAGTGGGCTGCCTGTGCAACTTCATACGCGCGACGCACGCTCGTGATGCCGGCTTCATCGATCTGGTCGGTCAGTCGCGCGAGCAAGTATTCAAAGTTTAGCTCGTAATTCATGTCGGGCTACGACCACTGTAGCAGAGCACGCGAGCCACAGCCAAAGTTCCAGGCATTCACCGCCAGGCATTCGATACCAGGCGTTCGATACCGGGCGTTCAGTACCAGGCGTTCAGAGTACCGACTTTAGTCGGGCGGTGCCTTGCGGAGCAGACGCGTCGAAGTAACAAGGCACTGCCCGACTAAAGTCGGTACTCTAAACGCTCGCTCCTTACCGCTACTTACCGCTTGCAACGATGCTCTTGAGCATAGTCTAATGACACGACTCGCCTTCAGATAAAACCTTCGGGATGTTTTGACTATGCGATTTCTGATAGCCGTACTCAGCCCATTGGTTCATTGGTTTTGCCGGCTGGCGTTCAGGATACATTTCGACGGAGTCGAAAACATTCCCAGCGAAGGCGCGTGTATCATTACGCCAAACCACGTCACCTACGCCGACCCGATCTGGATCACCATTCCGATTCGAAGGAGGGTTTATTACATGGCGTGGGACAAGCCCTTTCGCGTTCCGGTGCTGGGATTGCTGATGCGAATGTTCGGAGCGTTTCCCGTCAATCTGGACGTTGCCGCCGACGCCTCCGCGCAAAGAGAAGCAATCGAGCTGCTCAAAAAAGGACGAGCTCTGGTGATGTTCCCGGAAGGCGGCCGGACACGCACGGGCAAGCTGATGCCGTTCAAGATGGGCGCGTTTCGACTCGCGCTCGCTCACGGAGTACCGATCGTCCCCGTTTCGATCAGAGGCGCGGATGAAATCTGGCCGGTAGGGCGCATCATTCCCAGGCCGGGACGCTTGACCGTCACCTATCATCCGCCAGTTGAAGTTCCGCGAATTGATGAAAACACGAGCCGGCCGGAACTAAAAGAACGCGCCCGGAGACTCTCCCGTCAAACGCACGACACTGTAGCGAGCGCACTCGATCCCCTGCGCGTTCCCGCGCCCCAACTAAACGACGAAGTGGTTGAGGTTGAAAAGTACAATGTATCGTAGACTGTCCAGTATGCGGCAGTCTGCGCTCAAAAACTGTGAGCTATGTCTCCGCAGACCGGAGAGTCCGCGGTACATCTACATCATTGGGTCGCCGTACTTCATTTCGCGTAGCTTCTTTGAGCTCTCGCCTTTGCGAAAGTCATCGAGGATGGCCGCGCGATGTTTCGATTGTGCCGGCGACCTGGCGTTCGAGTTCAGGAGGGTTTCCAGTTCTTTCAATCCCTGCTCGAACTGATCCATATGCGCGCAGGTGATCGCGAGTCCGATCGCCAGTCCAACATACAATTCATCGGAATACTCGTCCGCGGTTATCTGAGATTTCGCCTCTTCGATTGAAGCATGAATTCGATCAAGCTCAGCCTTGTAGAACGCAGTGAAGTCGCGCGGCGCGTAAACGTACTTTCCGTTTCGCCAGGCGTAAATCATTACCGCCCCGGGCGAAGCCGCGTGAGACAGGTCATCGTATGACTCCCATCGCGCGTCGGTGACCGCAAGCTCCTGCACACCGTCGCCGTTGAGGTCGATAAACTTCTGGATCGGCCCCGCGCCGATAAGCTCTACCTTGTGATTGCGAATCTGATAGATCTCGGTCGGATTGCAGCTCCAGCAATTTCCGCCGCTCGAGCTTTGAACGATTATCTCTTTCAGCCCATCGCCGTTGATGTCTGTCCCGTTTAGCTTGTTCGATGCGCCGGCAAGATTAAAAGAGAAAAAGAAGTCCGCGCGCCGGAAGATAGTTTTGGAAATACGGCCGTCGCTTTCGATGATCCGAAACTCGAAGGCCTCATTCGGCGCTTTCGGTTTCTCGTGTTGGAAGATCGCCGCAAGATGATGAGCCGATCCGTCCAAACTGGCTTCCACAGCCTCTTTCAGCTTCAAGCCGCCTGCGGCGAGTTGCGCGATCTCCGCCTGGAATTCTGTGCTGAGATTGGGCGACCCGGCTTGCGATGAATTCGCGTAGCCGGGTTGCTTAAAGTCGGCGCCTGCAATCATGACCCCGGCAAACGCGATGACTGCGATTTGGAGCGAACCGAAAGATTTCATAATGTGTCGGGCCACTCCGTCAGGGTGCAATGTTTGTGAACCCTTGGCGGCCGCCGGCGTAGCGCATCCCGTCACCCGTTCATACCGGCGGGGTGATGCTGCTAACCACTCGCCCTCGATTATCGACATCTATTTCCAGCGTGCGAGACCTGATGCCAGCCGTCGCGAGCCGGTAACTCATCTCACCAGCGATCTGCGAATAGTTCTCCGTTGCGAACGCGATCACCGTCGAGCCGGCGCCGCTTATCGCGACGCCCAGCAATCCAGAGTGCTCCTTCGTCTCGTCGTTCAAGCGAAGCACCTCGTCGAGGCCAGGCCCGAGCGGCGAGCGATGCGGTTGGTGCAAGCGGTCGCGAAGAGCTTCGTTGAACAGATCAAACCGGCGCTCGGAGATCAACGCCTGCAGCAATGCGGCGCGCTGTATGTTGAACACCGCGTCCGCCAACGGCACCTCCTTCGGCAGGACGTCGCGCATCTGCGCAGTGTCCATTTCGTACTCAGGAATGCACAACACAACCCTCAGTTCTTTCGGCCACTCACGCCGGACGGTAACCAGCGTTCGCAAATACACCGGGTGGTCCACCACGCAAGCGACGGCCATTCCTCCGAGCAAACCAGGCGCGAGGTTATCGCCGTGAGCCTCGAATCGCAACGCGTAGCCGAACAATTCTTCTTCGCTCAACTGGTCGCCGGCGAGTGCTTCGTAGACCGATATGCCTGCGATGATGGCCGCGCTGCTGCTGCCCAGCCCGCGCGCCAGCGGAATCTCGTTGCGGACCATCAGCCGCGCGCCGTCAATTCTTCCCCCGCGAAGCTCGGCTACAGACCGGGCGACCCTGACGATCAAATTCGTTCCATCGCGCGGCAGGCGATCGGCGCCCTCTCCGGACGGCACGACTTCGAACGCTCCGCTTCTGTTCTCCACTTCGACTCGGAGGTAAAGCGACAGCGCAAGCCCACAGGCATCAAAGCTCGCGCCCAGATTTGAAGTCGAACCCGGAACAATTATCTCAGTAGTCATGCTGACTTCAATACCTCGATCATGCGATCGTGGATCTTGCCGTTACTGGCGACGACTTCGGGCTTGTAGTTTGAAAATGAGCCGCCGCCGAAATCAGTGACTCGGCCTCCGGCTTCGGCGACAATCAACGCACCAGCCGCGGTGTCCCAGGGCGAAAGGTTCAACTCCCAGAAACCATCGTAGCGACCGCACGCAACATAACAAAGATCGAGCGCCGCGGCGCCGTCGCGACGAAGCGCTTGCGCGTTCATTGCAAAGTTCGCCCAGTGATCGAGATTCGTCAGCTTCGAAGTTTTGATGTCATAAGGAAAGCCGGTCGAAAGTATCCCCTGCGTGAGGTCGTCAATCATAGACACGCGAATCGGCCGGCTGTTAAGCGCGGCGCCGCCGCCGCGCTCCGCGGTGAATAACTCTTCTCGCATCGGATCGTAGACCACGCCCACGACTATCTCGCCCTGGTGTTCGAGCGCAATCGAAACGCAGAAGACCGGATAACCGTGCGCGTAGTTTGTAGTCCCGTCCAGCGGATCTACAACCCAGCGATACTCCGAACTGCTTTCGGTGAGCCCGCCTTCCTCGGCGAGAATTTGGTGACGCGGGTAATAGGTTGAAATTGCTTCTCGAATCAGCTTCTCGCTTGCGAGATCGACGTCGGTCACAAGATTGATTGAGCCCTTATGACTGATGTCGATCCGGGTGCCAAGCCGGTCGCGAAGGAGCGCGCCGGCATCTCTGGCGACGCCTATGGCAAAGTTCAGCATTGAGTTATTTCAACACAAAGACGAAATGTCCGACAAACTTTTCAGTTTGTCGCGCGACTCATATCGACAAACTGAAGTTTGTCGAACTCTTGCTTGCCGGCGATCAACCTCACAAACTCGACGGCCTTCACCTCAGACCAGAAGCGCTTTTCACCTGCCGCGTCCCCCGAAATGAATCCAACGTGTCCGCCTTGCTCCGGCGCCAGCACGGTGACATTGGGATTCGCCCTTACCTCGGGTCGCTCGATCGGAGCATACGGAATAATCGGATCATCTTTCGCATGAATGATCAGCGTCGGAACGCTTATGCGATCAATCACGCGAAGCGCGCTCGCTCGTTCATAATAGTCAGCCGAATCGCGAAAGCCGCAGTGCGGAGCCACGTACGCATCGTCGAATTGGCGTATTGTTCGTATGCCTCGAAGCAGCGAAGCATCGTAACGGCCGGGAAAGAGCTTCGCCTTGCGCGCCATTCTGTCTCGGAGGCTCTTCACGAAGCGCATCTTGTAAATGACGTTCCTGCGCATCTCGATCGCATCGGCGCAAGCCGCAAGATCGATCGAGGGCGAAACTGCGACCACTCCACGCAAGGCTTCAGGGGTCGATGAGCCGTACTCACCTGCCAGCTTCAAAACCATGTTTCCGCCTAGCGAAAACCCGATCAGGTAAATTTCACGCAACCCATCCTGCTGGCTAAGCTCATCGACGATTTGCCGAAGGTCTTCGGTCAACCCTGCGTGATAGAGCGTAGACGTGAGGTGCTCGGTTCCGCCGCAGTTGCGATAGTTCACGCGCACGGCGTTGAAACCGGCTCCCAGAGCCTTGTCTGCGGTGCCAAGCATGTACCGAGACTCAGTTGACCCCTCCATTCCGTGCACTATCACAAGCGTCGCCCTGGACGTCCTGTCGTCCCGCCAGGAGCAGTGGGCGAGGACACGCACGCCGGGATGCGTATCAAAGAAACGCGCTTCGGTCCGGGCGTCGAGCGATTTGAACCGACGCCGAATCATGGTTCCGGCGATCGTCTGCGCGTGAGCATTCTTAAGCGCAGGATGCGGAATGAAAGGGTGTCTCTGTAGCTCCTCTGTTATGTCTTCTCTGGTCATAGAATGTTGGAGTAAGATCGGCTGCCTTGAACGTTTTGCGGCTTTGCAGGAAACCTCACACATATTTCGCGCAAAGCCCGCCGCTGCAGAGTTCGCTAAATCTTAAACTCCGCGATCACCGGCGCGTGATCGGACGGCTTCTCCCATCGTCGCGGCTCCCTGTCTATCACCACCGACTCAGACGCTTTGGCGAGCGATTCAGTAACCCAGACGTGATCGATTCGCAATCCGAGGTTACGTCGAAACCCGCCGGCACGATAGTCCCACCACGAGAACTGTTTGTCCTCCGAGTTATGCATTCGGAAGGCATCAACCAACCCCCATTTCAGGATCTTTGAAAGAGCCTCCTTTTCAGGCTCGCTGAACAGTATTCGACCTCGCCATAACTCCGGGTCGTGCACGTCGCGGTCCTCAGGCGCTACGTTGAAGTCGCCACACAGCAGCACACGGTCAGTCGGCTGACAGCACGAATCGAAAAACTCTCGCAGCCGCCGCAACCATTCGAGCTTGAAATAATACTTTTCGGCGCCGACCGCCTGGCCGTTAGGAATGTAGACATTGACGATTCGAATGCCGCCTATGGTTGCGGCCAGCAAGCGAGATTGTGCACCGGGCTCGTCGTCGGGCAAGCCTCGGCGCACGTCTTCGCACCTGGCACGCGAGAGGATCGCAACGCCGTTGTATGCGGCTTGTCCGAATGATTCAGACAAGTACCCGAGCTTCGCGAATTCGTCAGCCGGAAACTTCTCGTCTACGCACTTCGTCTCTTGCATGCAGAGGACGTCGGGACTTGCCGCTTCAAGCCATCTGACAACTTGCGGCAACCGCGCAAGCACCGAGTTCACGTTCCATGTAGCAATCTTCAATGGCGTCCCCTGAGATCCGACAAACTTCAGTTTGTCGTTTCTTAGAATCTCATAATCATACGTTCAAGGCCCGTTTTGAGAATATGCGACGAGGCGAACCGTGTCTACCCGCGTCTCGTTGGGGGTGAATGAAAAAAGGCCGCCGATGAAGGCGACCTTGTTGTTTGAGTACCCGCGGCGGGATTCGAACCTGCGGCCTCTTGCTCCGGAGGCAAGCGCTCTATCCACTGAGCTACGCGGGCTTATTAACGAAAAGAGGATAGCGATTACTCTGCGGCGGTGTCAATTTAGAGGTACCCGTGTCTAATCAAAGCACACGCGGATCTGTTGCACGAAAGCGAACGAGTTCTCGCGAAGCGATTGTGATTACAAACCTCTATTCGGCAAGCTCGACGCCTTCATACAGAGTCGATAGCGGCACGCTCAAGACAACGGATTCAAGACGCAATTCGTCGGCGGGCCCAAGCTGCTCAGACCACCACTCCCCCCTTTTCGTCTCGATGGAACACCACGGCGCTGATTGAGTCTTGAGCCAACCTTACGTATTCCCGCAGGCTCTCGAGCTTACGATACGCCATCAGCTTCTCGCGGCGGTCGATAAGAGAAGTGCTGGGCGATTCTACTTCAACGACCAGCACGGGGCGGTTGACGAAGTAATCATCGTTGTCTTCCGGATCACAAGCCACGACGACATCGGGGTAATAAAAGCAATTGAGCGCCTGAATGAACACCTTTACATCTGAGATGAATACCTGGCACGGGCCTCCACGAAGACGCGCGGAAAGTTGGATGGTTAGATTGCTAGCAACTCTGTTGTGGCGCTTGCTCGCGCCGGACATGGCATAGACTTCACCGTCCAGGTATTCGTGGCGAATGGTACCGTCCTTCTCCGATTCGAGGTATTCCTCGACGCTCATCTTGATCTTTGGCGTTCGAAGCGACATTAGCTAAAACCTCTCAGCAGATTATACACGCCTGCGGATTCGAAACCCCCGGTTAGAACCGGATAGAACTCAATTGTGATTCGGCTCATCGCGAGGATAGCGCTGCAGCATTCCCTCTTCGGCCATCAGCTTCTCGATGCCGGCGACGTCCCACGGAACAAAATCAGACATGATCTCTGCCTTTGTATCTGTGATTACGATCATATCCTCGAGCCTGATATATATTTGTTCCTCAGGCACTCGCATCGCGGGCTCAATCGTAAATACCATGCCCGCGCGCAGAGGACCGGTGTCCTGACCTACGTCGTGAGTCGACATACCAACCCAGTGGCCGAGCGTCGTTCGCGGACTCCTGGCGGATTCGGCATATGAGGATACAAATTCGCGAGCGGCTTTCTCATAAGCGGGCTTCGAAAACCTGGTAGCCGCAACCAGGCGCTCCATCTCCCGCACCGCTTCCTGCTTGACCGTCTGAGCGGTTACGCCCGGCCGAATGCCTTTCAGAATCGCTTGATAGCAGCCCAGGTAGAAACCGTACAGCTCGCGCTGCCATGCGCTGAACTTCCCGTTCACCGGCCACATTCGCGTCACGTCCGCCATGTAGTAGCCGACGTCCGGCGCGAAGTCCATCAAAAGGAAATCACCGTCCTGCATCGTGCGCTTGCCGACATTGTAATGTGGATACCACGCGTTCCTGCCGCTCGCGATGAGTGAGTAATACGCCTCGCCCTGCGCGCCGTTTCGGTAATAGACGTATTTGGCAACCGCATCCAACTCGTACTCCTTTATTCCGGGCGCCGTCGATCGCATCGATTCCATCAGCGCGAGCCCGGATAACCGCGACGCCTTTCGGAGCAACGCTATCTCGCGAGGGCTTTTTATCAGGCGAAGGTTGTCGAGCGCCGGTGACAGATCTTTGACATCGATCTGCGGGAACCGGCCGCGGACCATCTGAACAAACTGGCCTTCGCGCGACGGAGTTCCGTCCCACGGATCTCCGGCTCTATCGGCAACGGCTCTGAGGGCGAGATCTCTGCTCATCGCGAAGCCTTCTGCCGGGCTGAACGGCGTAAACAGTGTTCGCGTGCCGCGGGCATAGCGAGTCAAATGTTCCGCCAGCAAATCCGTCGCGAACACCGCATCAACGCCCGAGAGCTTCTTCACGAGATCCGAGTCTTCGGCCGCGAGCATTTTGCCTTCGTTGCGTTCGCGGCCCCCGTTGCGATGAGGGAGATACAGACTGGCGCGACGCGATCCGCCGTCGAGCAACAAATACGCGTGAGGGCTCTCAATTCCACACAGGTAATAGAGCTCGTTCGATTGTCGAAATCGAGTGTAGCCGGACGGGCTGGGCGCGCCTTGTACGATTGCGATTCCGGCTTCACCAATCGCGCCATAGACTCCGGCGCGACGTTGAGCGAATTCCTCCGGGGGAAAGTCCGTTGTAAATAAAGGGAAGCCTTCCTGCGCGAACAGCGGCCGCGCCATCAAAAGCATCAGCAATGCGATCCAGATTTTCCGTTTGATCATAGCTTCCTCCTGACATAACCCTGTCTGAAATACACCGCATGCGAACGAGCCTTGATCTGAGCTGCACATCACGGTTTGCGTCGAAGTTACGTGACTCGCGTGCGCGAGTCTTATATCACCGGAAGGTCTCAAAGTGAACCGGCTCTGAATGTCCGACAAACTTCAGTTTGTCGTTTAGCCGACTTAGGCGACAAAGAGAAGTTTCCCGGACATAACCCGTTTAAGAGACAAACTGAAAAGTCAAATCGGACGTTTCACCTTGGAATTGGATTGGAATTGACAAACGTCTGAAGGTTGCCTCAAAGTTGAAGCCATCACGGCGAGCATAGCTCAGTTGGTTAGAGCGCCTGACTGTGGATCAGGAGGTCGCGGGTTCAAGCCCCGCTGCTCGCCCTCCAAATGCAAGAACTTGCGGAAGGTCACCCAACCTTCCGCTCTTCTTTTGTGACAATAACCTCTTGTCTTCGACGACAAAGAACCGCGGCGAGCGACTACACGAGTCGCTCGCCGCGTTTTGTTGAGCCGCCTTGTGCCGAACTCATTTCATTTCGTCACGGTCAAGGAGATTGATGTCGAGTGCGTCGCTGTAGCCCCGGTGCCTGTGACCGTCAGTGTGTAAGTTCCCGCCCTCGCCGAACCGGAGTTGACGGTGAGCGTAGAGCTTCCACCCGCGCTGACGGAAGTCGGACTGAAGCTCGCACTAGCGCCTCTCGGCAGACCTGAAATACTGAAAGTGACTGTCTGCGTGCCTCCCGAGGTTACCGCGGTCGAAATAGTGCTCGTTCCCGTCGAATGCTTTCCGCTCAGATTCAGGCTTGTAGGGTTCGCCGAGATCGAGAAGTCATTTGTGACAGAAGTTACCGTGAGCGTCACAGTGGTCGAGTGAGTGGCCGACGCCGCGGTACCGGTTATTGTCAGCGTGTAAGTGCCCGCCGCTGCGGTCCCCGCGTTAACCGTCAGCGTGGAGCTGCCGCCGGCTGTCACTGAAGTTGGACTCAGGCTGGCGGACGCCCCGGCTGGCGTACCCGACACGGTAAGAGCCACCGTTTCCGCGCTCCCTGAAGTCACCGCCGTCGAGATAGTGCTCGTGCCCGAACCTCCGGGCGCAAGACTCAAGCTTGCAGGGTTCGCCGAGATCGAGAAATCGTTGGTAACCGCTCCGCCACAACCGGGAAACTTGAAAGAACCGATACGGGTGCGCCAGTTAAAACTGGTCGTACCGGTCGGGTAGTATTCCTGTGTGTACCAGAAGGTGCAGTCGTCGACCGGATCGATGCTCATGGCGCTGTAATCGCCCCAACGGCTGCTGGTGCCGGATTGGCTGCCCAAGCCAGCGAACAAAGTGGTTTCACCCTGAGCCAGAGTGTTTGCCGGATCGCCGACGAGGCGCCCTGCATAGCGAACGGACGGGAACACGGTGGTGCTGGAAGCGCTAAAGCCAAGGGCCATGTCGCCAGCCTGGTCCTGCGCCAGGCTTCCCATCCACCGCCAGGTGGTGTCAGGCTGATAGGTGCTTTCCTGGACGACAGTCTCTGAACCGGAAGTAACGTTGCGAAGCTCGAACCAGCGGATGCCGGCCACGCCACCGGAGCTGACCGTGTAATTCCCCATGACTCTTTCGACGCCGCCGATGATCCGATACGGGAGCCGGTGCATTAAGCGGTCGCCAATGCCGTCCACATTCGTACCGGCCGGTTGCGGCACGCAGGCACGGGTGGCCGGGCAGAGCGCCGTATATGGGGCAGCCGCCGGGCTGGTACGCTGGACAAACGTCGAATTAGCCGGTGTGGCGAAGTCCGGGTGGAACAGCCACGTTCTGTAAGTATTGCCGTTGCCGCCGTCCGGGAATTCCACAAACGGGCATGGGCCCGTAGGCAATGTTGAACCGTCCAGGTCCGCGGGCAGGAATGCCTCATTGGCGGATCCTCCCGGAGTGAGGCCCGGCGTGACGAAGGCTGCCACGGCGCCGGCGAGCATCGCCGCGCGGTCGAACGCGAAAGCCTGCGTGCCCAGGAAGGCGGTACCCGACGAGTTGAAGACGTTGTCCGACATGTAGTAGCCGTTGTTTGACGCTGCGGGCCACATACCGATCTTCGGATAGTCGAAGAAGTTGGTGCCCAGGTGGAAACCATAACGGTTATAGGAGCCGGTAGCATCGCTGGTTGTTGAAACGGCGATGCACTCGTCGGTTGGCACAGAGACGCCGGCAAACTGGCTAATGACCCAGCGGTTGGCGATCTGGTCGTAAAGCACGACGGGATCGCCATTGCCATTGTTCTGGCAAACACCGCCAAAGCCCGACCAGATTGTGCTAATGCCTGACGGTCCTAACACCGAAGCGCCTGTGGATTTGTTAAAGACCTGGTAGCCTTCGTTGACGATCTGGACATACTGCGTCAACCCTACCTCGCCGTCGGTATCGGGCGGCGCGCAGTTGCAGGCGACACCTGGAAACGGAATGCCGTCGAAGTTGAGCAGTGTAGCGGGCATCGCATTCGGCGCAAGGAAGTTTTGAACGACCGAGTCCGGCTTGTCCGCATGATTGTGGGGTATCTTCGGGTTTAGGGCAGCGTCGTGCTCGGGTTTCTGCATGATGGGCAACTGCGTCATGTCCCGCAGCCGCGGCGAAACGTCGTTCTTATACGAGTAGCCGCCGTACGCACCGGAAGCTTCTTTCTCTTGAAGCGCCCCAGCAAGGCGAGCCTTGCCCGCGTTAGGACTTGCGTTTAAGGACGCCGTTGCGCCAATGGCTCCGCCCTTCTCTTCCGCAGCCTTTGACTTGCTACCGCTCGAGAGAAACGCAGCGGGAGCGATTACAAACAACGAGAAGAGCGCGAGACAGAGGACCAAAACCCTGACTCTCGATACCGTTTGCCGCGACTCGTCAAGCCGCTCGTGACCGGACGACGCTTGCATTTCCAGCGCGCCACCCTCGCGCGCTGAGCCTATATTCACCGCTCCTTTTCTTGCTGGTCCTTTCTTCTTAGCTGTCATAGTGATTTCTCCTTTATAGCCGATAGCCCTTTCTTTCCGGACGCAACGAAGACCGACCCTTAGCTGCGGGCGGCCATCTTTCATTGATTGCTAACTCATGAGGTATGAGCGCTTCTTGCAGTCCTCGGCGATTGCTTGATCCGTCCAAAGACGCGGGGAGGAAGAGGCTGAATCGCTCAATCTCGCCAAAGAGTCGAGGCTTTGCCGTATCTTTCTTTAGCCGTAGTAGTCTGGCTTCAGCTTCTTTTTAGCAGATATGGTGTTCGGTAAAACGAAGCAGAGATTGAGAACAACCTTTATCTTGGCTTCCATACCGAGCAAAGCTTCTCAACCCACTGAGACACCATGTCTTTTACGCCTTCGCGCGCAGGCTGTCAATCACTAATCTATTCCATCTACACTCCCTCGACCAACCTCAATTTACGTCCTCGCGCCTACGGCCATGAATGCTCTCTGAGAGGAATAAGCCACAGATGAAAACAGATCAACACCGATAAGAGGAGAGCCGAGAATCCGTGTTGATCTGTGTTCATCTGTGGCTTGTTTCTGTGGCTTCTTCAACTCCCGAGATCCGCGGCTTCGCAGAACACTTTGATCGCGCCCTTCGCTAATGACCAAGGACTAATGACCAATGACTAATGATCAATGACCAATGACCAACTTATTCCCCGCTTTGTTGAATCAGCTTCGCAACAAGCCCGGTCCAGCCTGTCTGATGACTTGCGCCCACGCCTGAACCGGTGTCGCCGTGAAAGTATTCATGAAACAGAATCAATTCGCCCCAGTTGGGGTCAGTTTGAAACTTCTCGATCTCACCAAAGACCGGACGCCTGCCTTTAGAATCGCGCAGGAAAATTCGAGTGAGTCGCCGGGATAGCTCGGCAGCCACTTCCCAGAGCGTCATCATCTGTCCCGAGCCGGTCGGGCATTCAACCTTGTAATCGTCGCCCAGATAGTGATGAAACTTCTGTAGCGACTCGATGATCAGATAGTTGACCGGAAACCAAATCGGACCTCGCCAATTAGAGTTGCCTCCAAACAGACCGCTGCTGGATTCCGCAGGTTCGTAGCTCACGCGATGCTCGGCGCCATCTACCTGCAATGTGTAGGGCCGTTCCTTGTGCGACTTCGACAGTGCGCGCACTCCATAAGGCGACAAAAACTCGTTCTCATCCAGCATCACCTTCAGCACGCGACGCAGTTGATCCTGATCCACGATCGACAGCATTCGTCTCTCTTCCTGACCGGGACTTCTCATGCAAGCCACGTTGCCAATCAGGTCCTTTCTATTGTCGATGAACCACTCGAGGCGCCGCTTGAATCCACTCAACCGGTTCAATGTTTCAGGTTCGAGGGTTTCGATCGCGAACAGCGGGATCAGTCCAACCATCGAACGAACCTTCATTGGAAACGCGGTTCCATCAGGCAGCGAGAGCACGTCGTAGTAAAACCCGTCCTCTTCGTTCCACAACCTGCTTCTCTCATCGCCCAGATGATTCATCGCGTGCGCGATGTACAGGAAGTGCTCCCAAAACTTGCTGGCCACGTCTTCATAAGAAGGCTTCCACGACCATGTGTTTCTAAACCAGATCGTCGGCAGGAGCTGCAGAGTAGCCAGCTCGGGTCCGCGATTGGCAGCGTTTATTCTGATGAGGATGTCTTCGGGCGAGCCCTTGGCGTACTCAATCTCAACGTCAAAGTATCTGTTGTCATCGAACACACCGGTGTCCATCAGTTCGAATTCCGGCGCATCCTTTCCGCGACGGCGATTCTCTTCGACGAGCTGCGAATAAGGAAACTCCGCTTGAGGATATTTGTAGAGGAACTTCATGTAGGAGTGTGTCGGCGTCGAATCGAGATAGAAGTAGTATTCCTTTACGTCTTCGCCGTGATTTCCTTCGGAGCCGGTCAGGCCGAACATGCGTTCTTTCAATATCGGGTCACGTCCATTCCACATCGACAGCGCAAAGCAGATGAACTGGTGACGATCAGAGATGCCGCCGATGCCGTCTTCGCCCCAGCGATATGCCTTTGAGCGCGCTTGATCGTGCGTCAGGAAATCCCACGCATCTCCGTTCGGGCTGTAGTCCTCGCGAACAGTTCCCCAGGCGCGTTCACTGAGATATGGGCCCCAGCGTTTCCAGTGCGCTCGGCGCTCTCGTGATTGTTGTAATCTGATTTCTTCTTTGGTCATGATCGATTCCTTCCAGCGTCATGTAGGGGGGGCCCTCTGTGGCCGCCCCTTAGTAGTAGGACCTACCGGGATGGCGAACGAGGGGCGGCCACGGAGGGCCGCCCCTACATGTCAATCCTTGAAGCCCAGCGTGTCGCGATAGAACTTCAGGCTGGCATCGGTGTCACTAACAACGATCGCAGTGTGATCTACGCTAAGAAACAGCCTATCCGATGGCTACATGTTGAAACCAGCGATCGTTGCTGCGCGAATCAACCGTGACCGGTCTGCCTCGTGGAGTCAGGCATTCGGTAAGCTCGATGAACTCATCGCCCAGCTTCAATCTGGCGACTCGCATTCGTAAGCCGAAAAACGTCCTGCAGACGTTTATGTTCCGCGCCCGCTACTTCGACCTCTGAGACTTTTTCAAACGATAGCACTTTGGAGAAGAACTCGACCGAGCGATCAAAGATCCGAGACAGTGATGCCTACTGAATCGACCGCCGTAATCGAGCCATTCACCGCTGCCGGTGAAAGGAAGGAGCGAGGAGCGATTTCAGCAAAAGCAAACTGGAACCGGAGCGCCCCTTGCCGGCAGGTGGGCTTCTGAAGAAAGGAGAATCGAAATAGGACCAAGAACGAAAAACACTAAATACGTTGGAATGCTCGTCGCAGTGGTGACGAATCTGTTTTCAACATTTCTTGTCATCGGTTCTTTCCGCTCTTTCACTCTTACTATGACGTGGGCAGCCAAAAAAACTCCCATCGAAGGAACCTTTCCAACAATTCTATGGTTTGCTACCATCGCCGTATTTTTTGGGTGAGAGATTTCAAGCGATGGACGTGAGTAGGAAATACGTTGATCGGAGCAGCTTTAACGGCGAGGCAGTATTGCCCTTCCAACTTCGCCTCGACGACTTCGCGCTAGCCATGCAGGATGTCTACGATTTCTTCTATGACGTTAACATCGGTCTCGTCGAAAGAGGCCTCGAGCGTCTCGACGACATGCTGCGGCCGGCGATCATGTCGGGGCTTCTGTCGGATATGATGACGAGCACCTTCGGTGTGGTAGAGTGTGCCTGTAATACGTTACCTTGATCATTCGTCCTAATATGACTCCCGACGAGTTCCGCGACCTCATCGAGCACAGGACCGATCAGCAGATGCTAGATCCCTGTCTGTTAGAAGACGACGCACCCTACGTGTTTGCTCCGATACCTGAGACCTGGGACTCGTTTCGGGATGCGCTTGTCGATAATCTGAGCGTGTCACGTGCAGACATCAGAATTGTTGGCAGCGGCAGGTTCGGATTTAGCTTGAAACCTGGTTACAGGTTGAGGACCTTTCGTGTTGAGTCAGACATTGACGTGGTTATTGTGAATCCCGATCTATTCGACCAACTCTGGATAGCCTTGCTTGGCGCAGCATATCCAAGGCCTCCAATTAGAGAGAGGTTTGCCGGTTGGCTTGCGGAGCGAA
This sequence comes from Blastocatellia bacterium, assembly GCA_035607285.1. GTDB lineage: Bacteria > Acidobacteriota > Blastocatellia > UBA7656 > UBA7656 > Onstottus_A. The sequence continues at coordinate 26,918 of DATNBZ010000318.1, forward strand.
GAAACGAACTCTACACTGGATGGCTGACTCCGCGCGACATCAACCTCGACATTAGAATACTTGGCGAAAGGGCGAGACCGGCTTTGAACTTCAAGACTCAATGGTTCAACGCTATCAAGCTGGCATCGAGGTATCCTCCTCGGAGGCATGCGGATATCACCAGCCGGCTGTACCACTCTTGGCAGCACGCAGAACTGTATCACCTCTACAGCATCACTAAACTGCGAAAAAGTCTCGCGAAAGAGAGAGTCTAAACAATGAAACATGCGTCGCGGCCTCAGTCAATCTCGTGGTTCCAAGATCAATATAAGTCCGATCACCTTGAATTGAGGCCGCCGTTCCAGCGAAATCCAGTGTGGCTTACCAAACAGCGGTCCTTCCTGATCGAGTCAATACTCTTAGATATCCCCATCCCAGAAGTCTATGTGCAGGTTACCCAAGCATCGGACGGAACCGAGCAATACGGAGTTGTTGATGGCCAGCAGCGGCTGCGAACAATTTTACAGTTTGTTGGAATCGAGCGTGATGAGGATCAAAGAGACGAGGATATTAATCTTTTTGCGTTGGATGCTCTTTTGCCAACATCAACTCACAAAGGCAAAACATTTGCTGATCTGACTGACGATGAGCGCAAGCAGTTCTTCCGATACGAAATCTGCGTTCGCTTTTTGTACACGGATGACCCGAGGGAAGTTGAGGATGTATTTAAGAGGCTCAATAAGTTTACGCTTCCGCTCAAACCTCAGGAGTTGCGCAACGCCACTTATCATGGACCTTTCGCAAAGCTATCAGAGAAATTGGCGGATGATGAGTACTGGGCGGTCAACCGCATCATATCTCCAGCAGCAATCCGACGAATGGCGGACATTGAAATGATGAGCGACTTGTTGATTGGTCTTCTGCATGGCCCTCAAGGTGGCTCTGCGAAGGTCATTGACGAATACTACCTAGATTACGAACAGTATGAGGAGGAGTTCCCCGAACAGAATACGACCGAGCGCCGTTTCACCGAGACTCACGATACGATCAAACGACTCTTCCCAAATATTGACGGCGTACCACGATGGGGGAATCGCGCTGACTATTACAGCCTGTTTGTCGCACTAGGCAATCTTCTTCGAGATCACAATCTTCTCCGGAAATCAGAGAAGGCACTCGCGGGGAAGCTTGTGGGGTTCGCTCAGGAGGTCAATAAACGACTCGAGAAACCCACTGCAAAGACGATCCCCACAGCAAGAAAGTACGCTAGGGCAATCGAAAAAGGATCGAATGATAAGGCGCGCCGAATGGATCGCCAGGAAGCCCTGATCCAGATTATCAAACCTTTCCTGACGAGCAAAAAGAAATGAGCAAGTGGTACCGCAACTCGCATTATACGATCCACAATGCGGACTCGTTGGTGTGGCTGCGGTTGCAGCGCGCGAATTCATTTCATGCGGCTGTCACTGATCCACCTTTTGGCCTTATTGAATATACGGCCCACGAACTGAACAAACGACGAAGAGGGAAAGGCGGTATTTGGCGACTTCCCAATGCGTTCGACGGAGCAAAGCGCCAGCCATCTCCGCGGTTCACGGTTCTCGACGGTCACGACCGGATGGCAGTGCTGGCGTTCCATCTTCGCTTGGCCCCGGAACTGTTCCGCGTTCTTGTGCCGGGAGCCCACGTCTTGATCTCATCTCAATGTTTGGTTTCACACCTTGTCTCGCAAGCGTTTTCAATGGCGGGTTTTGAGGTTCGTGGTCAGATAGTTCGCGTGGTTAAGACGCTACGCGGCGGCGACCGTCCGAAGTTTGGTGACAAGCAATACCGCGATGTTTCCGTAATTCCACGGTCTTGCTTTGAACCTTGGCTTCTATTCCGAAAGCCTTGCGAGGGGCGAGTTGTCGAGAACCTCAAGAGGTTCGGCACCGGTGCTTTGCGACGACCTTCCGAGCACGTGCCGCTACCCGACGTCATTGAAATTCCGCCCGCTCGCTCACGCGAGCGCGCGCTTGCGAGACATCCATCACTTAAACCGCAGGAGTTGATGCGATTCTTGGTGCGTGCTTCGTTGCCACTTGGCAAGGGCATAGTCCTGGACCCGTTTATGGGGGCGGGGTCCACGATTGCGGCCGCGACACATCTCGACTTGAGAAGCGTCGGCGTCGAATTGGATCCAAAATACTTCACGATGGCGAAGTCCGCCATTCCGAAACTAGCCGCGTTTAGCATCACGGCATCAAACGCGCTCACGTCGGCCACGTCAGATCATCACGGATAACGCTGATTTAACGGATTTGCGCGGATACTATGAGAGCATCATTTCAACGCGCGCCTGAAGACTCTGACTCCCCACGAGCCGAGCGTGAGCGCGGGCAAGCCAGTGATTCGCTCTTTTGAAATGGCTTCAGGCGTCACATCCTTGAAAGCGGTTCCGCGAGAGATATCGACCGAACCGCTGAACGGTCTGTTGGACAAGTTGATCGCGATTAGTAACTCTTCTTCCCCGTCTCGCCGCAGAAAGCTCAAGACTCGTTGCTCATCCGAGTTGTGAAGCCATTCGGTTTCGCCGCGCCGCAAAGCCGAATGATCGCGTCTGAGAGAAATGATTTCCTTGTAGAACACCGGGAACTGCTTGCGCCGCTCGACGATGCCCCAAAAGACCGGCATCTTTTCGAACAACGCCGGCGCGCCCGATTCGGTTGTGTCGCCGACTTCCATTCCGTTGTAGAGCAGCGGAACTCCGCCCAGCGTGAACACCAGCGCCGATGCCGCAAGCGCCCCGCGCTCGCCGAACCTGGCAATCGCGCGGCTCTCATCGTGATCGTCTGAAAACACCATGTGTGATGTGCCTTTCGGAAACTTCGCGCGCTCCAGTTCCAAGACATCGCGTATGGCGCTTGCCGGAGCGGTTCCGGTCAACACTCCGGTGAGCGTCGAGTGAAGCGGCCACGCGTAATCGAGATCGAAAGCCTTAACCATGAGATCGGGCTTTGAGGCTTCGGCTATCATCACGATTTCAGGTTTGATCTTCTCGATCTCGGCTCGCGCCCGCTCCCAGAAATCGACCGGCACTTCACCGGCGACATCGCACCTGAATCCGTCAAGATCGAACTCGCGAGTCCAATACTTCAAGACATCAGTCATGTAGTCGCGGAGTTTGGCGTTTTCATAGCTGAGCCACGCCACGTCGCTCCAATCGTAAGGAAAGATGATCTTGCCTTGCGCATCGTGTTTGTAGAAGTCAGGGTGCTTCATCATCACGCTGTCCCACGAGGTGTGGTTGGCTACGATGTCGATGATGACTTTTTGTCCGCGCTTGTGAGCTTCCTTGATCAGCCGCTGCAGATCGGCCTTTGTTCCGTAATCGGGATTGATCGAGTAATAGTCTCGCACTGCGTAAGGACTGCCGATCGATCCTTTTTTCTTTTCCTGGCCGATCTCATGAATCGGCATAAGCCACAGGATGGTTATGCCGAGATCCTTGAGCCGGTCGAGCTGCCGGGTTATTCCGTTGAAGTTGCCCTCGGGTGAGAACGCTCGCGGGAAGATTTCGTAGATCACGCCGTCGCGCACCCACGGCTTGAGCGAACGTGCCGATTCTTTGGAAACGTCCGCAGATTTTTGCGAGTAGCCGGCAAGACTCAGCGAGACTACGCAAAGCAACAGCACGCTGACGTTGGATAAGAGTTGGGATAATCGTCTTGGCATTGTTGATCACCTGTAGTAAGAGCTTCGGTGAAAACCCCAACCGTTTCCGGTTGGGGGATTCACCCGCGTTTGACCCAGGCTTTTTCGCGCCTATGGAAACAAGCCTCCGACTGCACACCACCGGTTTCTTCAAGGTATCGCTCGCTGATACGAGCATGATTTCCCGGGCGCCCTCGTTGCCTATAATGTATCTACAACCAAACAGGGGCGGCCACCGAGGGCCGCCCCTACATGTTTGGCAAGTTTCCAAGCCACGTTAGGGTCTGGCCTCAAAGACCAGATTGAACGGCGTCTGGGCGGCGCGCCGGAAGCGAGTGAAGCCTCCGGAGGTTACTACCTCGCGCAAGCGGCCTTCGCCCGCCTGCGCGCCGAGCCCGAGCCCAACTTCCTGCGACAACGATGCCGGCGTGCACAGCAGAGTCGAGGCCCCATAAAACGCTCGGCCCACCGGATTGAAATTATCCTCGAGCTTATCGCCCGCAAACGGCTCGACCAGCAGCCAGGTACCATCGCTCTTCAATGACTGAAGCACATGCGCCGACGCTCCGACCGGATCACCCATATCGTGAAGACAATCGAAGAAAGTTACGAAATCATAATCCTGGCCCGGATACTCTTTTGCCTTTGCTACCTCGAAAGTGACGCGATCCGATACTCCCGCGTCTGCAGCCGCCTTTCGCGCGTATTCGATCGACCGGCCGTGATAGTCGAATCCGACAAAAGTGGGCTTCGGAAAAGCCTTTGCCATTAGTATCGTCGACGCACCATGTCCGCATCCGACGTCGGCGACTCGTGCGCCTGCGCTCAGCTTGGCTTCCACGCCGTCCAGCGAAGGAATCCATGACGACATGAGGTTTGCGGCGTAACCGGGTCGGAAGAATCGTTCGGTGCCGCGAAACAGTCCCGGATCGTGTTCGTGCCAGCCCACGCCTTCGCCGGTTCGAAACGCGTCTGCGATGCGCCCCTCAGATTTGACGGCCGAGACGGCGAGCTGAAACGCCCCTGGCAGGAACGCGGGGCTGCTCTCGTCTGCGAGAGCGAACGCCTGCTCTTCCGACAGGCTGTATTTGCCAGTCGCTCCTTCATAGTTCACGTATCCGCCGGCCGCCTGTGAAGCCAGCCACTCGCGTACGTATCGTTCGGTTGTACCGGTGCGATCGGCCAGTTCTTTTGAAGTAAGCGGCCCAGCTTTGGCCAGCGTCTTATAGAGATCGAGCTTGTCGCCGATCACCACCATCGCCGCGTGAAATGTTGCTCCGAAATCATCCAGAAATCTTCCGATGAGTTGGTTCATCTTCTCTTCATTAATTGCCATTTTCACCTCTTTCAGTTTTGGAGGGACCAAGACCTGGACATGAGACCACGGCTCAATCCTCGTTTCAACCATCGAACAATACGTTTAGGGGCGGCCCTCCGTGGCCGCCCCTCTTTCCAAGCGCGTTTCCAGCCGACGAGGGGCGGCAGCGGAGGGCCGCCCCTACAGTTGTCAGAACGTTGCCTTCATCTCGATTGGCTTTTTGTCCTTCGAGAAAGCCGCCAGTGAACAGTTCCATACGGCGGTCTTTCCGTTCAGCACAATGTCGGCGTTCGTATCATTGATCACGGAAGGAGTGCGTAACACAAATCTCATCCTTATGATGGAGAGAAGCAAGGGCTTTAACTGCTCTTCCATTTCGTTGGACGCCTTGCTTTCTTCGGCGGGCTGCTGCTTTTCACCCGGCTTGCCCGTCTTCACCTCGGCTTTGGCTTTCGAGTCGACATCCATGACGAACTTCTGAGTGTAGTGAGATTTGTTGTCCTTCTTTTCGATTTGCAGCGACCACTGCGGCGCTGATCCGATGTCGCCTTCCTTGAGGCTTCCCTTGCCGAAGTTCGCCAACACTCGCTGAATGTCGTCGAGTTGCTTGAAGTGGAACACCGCATAAATGCTCTGCACGCCGTTCTGTTTCACCTCTTTTGCTTCGGTGAGCGATATAGTCGAAGGAAGCGCGGTCGTGAGCTCTTTCTTGAACTCCGCGAGAGTGTCCGCCGGGCTTTTCTTTGTCGTCATCTCAGCGCCCGCGATTTTCTCGGGCAGATCAGGCAAAGAGATGATTATCGCGACGTCGCCGCTGCCATCTGCGTTCAAGAATATTTCCTGGTCTATGCTTATGCAGCCGGTCGCCAGTAACCCGCAGGCTAAGACGAGCCCATAACACGCCACGCGTCGGACGTTCATCTTCATCGTCGTCTCCTCTCGGCTTGTCGAGCAGAGAGTTTGTCTATCACACGCCAATCAGTCTCAACAAGGCTGAGAGGTGAAGAGAAGCCAAAGTGAAGTTTTTTTGAAACGGGGAGAAACCAAATTCACAGCGCAAAGACGCAAAGCTCGCAAAGTTGTTTTGAAGGCACTTACTTGCGTCGAATATCAGGAAAGCAATTTCCAGACGCCTGGGCCTGGCGTCTGATCTGTGGGTACTGTGGGTAACAGCGCAACCGGTTGAACGTCAGGTTTGCAGAGGGTCACCAAAGAATGAATCAATCCACCGAAACCGCTTGCCATCAGCACGACCAGCCAAACTGTCAGCATGACTACAAATACAACCCACATGATTATTCTCCCGTTTGTCGCCGGCGCCACGACGCCAGCCGAATTCGGTTCTTACTAATTCACTCCGAGAGTGAGCAACACTCGTGCCTTCGATGTGCTACTCAGTAAACGCGGTCACGACCTCTGAACGTCAAGGCACAAGGCATCGGAATCATGGCCGGCTCCGCGACAGCGCCCGAAGCTGACTGACTCGATTCTATGCGGCGATGGCGGGTAATCGAGCGGGATTCCGATATTCGCCGCGCAGCTCTTTGCGCGTAACTCGTGCGCCGGATTTGTTTGGCGTAATAAAAGCGCGTCCACGTCTCACATAAACCGTTTGCCGGCACACGTGGCACGGTGCTTGTTAATGAGCTCTTCGGCACAACGAGAGGAGAGACCAATGAGGCGTATGGCTTTTGTAATGTTGTTTCTATTGTTGATGATGTAATTCGAAGCTTGGATTTCAAGTTGGATTTCAAGGAGGAAACCATGAGCATCCCAAACAAAGATGAAGTGAAGGGCAAATTCAAACAAGCAAAGGGTTCGGTCAAAGAAAAGTTAGGACGTGCTACCAATGACCCCGACCTCGTTGAAGAGTCGCAAAACGACAAGGCCGAGGGAGAGGTGCAGGAGGGCTTTGGAACAGCCCGCCGCAAAGTAGGCGACGCCGTCAAGGATATCGGTAAGGCAATCGGTCACAAGTGATCGCCTGCGTGATAACAAGCGCTGGTTGCCTGTCTGTAAACAGGCGTATCGCTAGCGAAGGCGAAGATCCGTGCTGACCCGTCGAAGAGCGGGCGAGTAGAATGACAAAACCGACGATCGACTCAAGCATTTACGCGAGGGTGCCTCGCAGGGACAACCCTAATATAGAGATGCCGCCTGACGACTCAATCCCGCTGCCGCCGGATCAGGACCACGGCCCACCGGTGGAGACTCCTCCGCCGGACGGGCCCGATTCTCAACCCGATCCGCCACGCATTCGCGAACCCGACTCTGATCGAGACCCGCTTCTGATGAGGCATATGTGAACGTTCGTAGTCCGGCCTTCAGGCGGAAGTTCGTAGCCCGGATGTATGGTGACTTACGAACTTCCGCCTGAAGGCCGGACTACGAACATTGTCGCTCCCGGTGGCTAACGCTGCTCGTGCGCGGCTCGCTTATGCGTCCTCATTCGCTCCAAGGATGCGCCGAGTCTCGGCGATGGCTTCCTTGTCGGCGAGCATCAGCAATCGATCGTTCGGTTGAACAATCGATCCGCCTTTCGCGACGATGAATGAGTCGCCTCGTCCGATAAGCACAATCAATGCGTCTCGTGGAAAACCTATGTCGACGATCTGCTTGCCTGCCACGGGCGAACGACTCGGCACTTCAACGTTAACCAGATCACTCTGCAGTCCAGCCACCGGCTCCAACTCGAGAGGATAAGCCGGCTTGTCCGCGGGCTGCGCTTCTAACTTGAGCCATCGGGCAATGAGCGGTATTGAAGTTCCCTGAAGCAGAATCGACGTAAGGACGATGAAGAACACCAGGTCGAACAGCATCTCAGCCTTTGGAAGCCGCGCGAGCAATGGAAACGTCGCGAGTACGATTGGCACCGCGCCTCGTAACCCAACCCACGAGATCATGACTTTTTCATTCAGCTTGAATCGCGAGAACGGCAGCGAAACAAACACGCTCACCGGACGCGCGACCAGAATCAAGAACAGCGATACCAGAAGACCGAGCCCCGCGATCGGAAGCAGACGCGATGGAAAGACCAGCAATCCAAGAGTGAGAAACATCGCGATCTGCATCAGCCACGCAAGCCCATCGTGAAACCGCATCACGCTGCGCTTGTGGATGAATTCTCCACTGCCCATAACCAGGCCGGCGATGTAGACCGCGAGGAACCCGTTGCCTCCCAGCGACGCCGTCCCGCCGTAAGTCAGAAGAACCAGCGATAGCGTGAGCACCGGATAGAGGCCTTCAACCTCGAGCCGCAGGCGATTGAGAAGCGCAATTACGAGCTTGCCGATTCCGTAGCCAACCGCGGCGCCCACCGCCATCTGTTGAAGGAACATTGGAACGAGGCCGAGCGGTCCGCCTCCTGCTCCTGTCATTATCCCGATGATTCCGGTAGTCAGGAATACGGCCATCGGATCGTTGCTGCCCGATTCAAGCTCCAGCAATGGGCGCGCGCGGCCCTTCAGGCCAACACCGCTCGCCCTGAGCACAGAGAAGACCGCGGCCGCATCAGTGCACGAGACTATCGAGCCAAGCAGCAAGCCCTCGATCAAAGAGAAACCGAGCAGGATCTTTGCAAAGATTCCTACAAGCAGCGCGGTTATGAGAACACCGATCGTCGAGAGCGCGAGTCCCGGCCAGATCACGCGTCTGACGCCCGCCCACTCGGTGTCGAGCCCGCCTGAAAACAGAATGAGCGCAAGCGCCACTACACCCAGCGATTGCGCCCATGCCGCATTGTCGAAATAAATTCCGCCGGGGCCGTCGGAACCCGCCAGCATTCCAAGCACGAGGAAGAGCAACAGAGCGGGCACGCCCAGTTTCGCCGAGGCCTTGCTTGCCAGCACACTGAGCAAAAGAAGTATCGACGCCGCCAAGAGAATGTGCTCGATCGAACTCATTGGCCCTTCTCTTTGAACCTGTGGCCGCAGCGCTTGCACGTGTAGAAGTGGCCCGCTTGCTTCCTTTGATAAGCAGCCGTCTTTTTACAGTGCGGACATTTCTTCATGGCGTTGGTTACTGCGTCGACGATGACCTTTGTCCAGATTGGGTTCACTGATTCTCCTTGCGGCCAGAGGCAGTGAGGCCTCTGGCCGCCTATTGGTGATTCACCTTTGCTGACGATTGCGCTGCATGTCTTCGCTCGCATTCCCAGGCTGCTCGACGGGGTCGTGATCGCGCGAGTTCATTCTCACCCAAATGATAAAGCCAATCGCCAATACGATGAAAACGAGTACAACAATTATTTCTGAGCTCATGAATATTCTCCCATTTGTTAGGCGCGCGTTTGCGCTTGAAGTACAGTCCACCCGGACAAACAGGTATTAGCCACGTGCTTGTCCGCATGGCGCGAGATGATGCTGGATTTGGTAGAGGTCTAGCTGGGTGGCGCGCGATCGTGTTGATCGGAGGCGGCCGTCAGAGAGTCACGCCGCAAATCGGCGCGGGTCCGCTCGATGGTGACGTTACATACTGCGTGCTCAACGGCGTTCGGCAAAGCGCCAAAGGAAGGTTGTCTGCGCGGCGACTTGTCGGAAGCGGTGACATGTCTCTCGATCCGGCTGACAGCCGAATCAGACTGATACGATTGCTGGAAGTAAGACCCGGATTTCGGCGAAGAGAGGTCACCCATGAGATTGGATACCTGGAATCCCGGTCCAAGCAGAAGGCAGATGCCAAGGGCTGCGCTTGTAAGCCCATTCAGTATGGCTAAACAAGTGAAGCCGCGCATCAATCTTTGCCGTTGAGTGTTCATCAGCATGAGGATTCTAACATACGAGCTCAGTCCTTCGCTTGCTTTGCGGTCCTTTGCGCCTTTGCGCTGAGTATTGGGTTCCGCTTCTTCAAGAACCAATACTCAGCGCAAAGCCGCAAAGGACCGCAAAGCACGCAGAGGTTATGAGCAACGCCGAATCCGAACACTACCCGCCGCCTGCGCGTTGCTTGTCCCGCTTCAGGGGCTTCTGATATTCTCCGCGCCATCCATTACGTTCAATGAAGATGCGGCTCAAGGTTGTGCCGGGCTCCGTTCAACAACGCCCAGCACCTTCAGTCTCAGGAGGATATATGCGGATAAAGTTCTTAGCTGCTTTGAAATCTTTAGCCGGATCAGTGCCGGTGCTGGCGATGCTGCTCGCACTGGCGGCGAGCGCCGACGCGCAAGGCGTCGACATCAACAACACCCGGCTGCTTTCGCAGCCCGCGATCAGCAAAGATCATATCGCTTTCATCTATGCCGGTGATCTCTGGGTAGCTGACCTCGACGGCAAGAACGTCAAGCGGCTAACCGGCGACGAAGGCCAGCAGACCAGCCCTCGGTTCTCGCCGGACGGATCGCTCATCGCGTTTACCGCCGAGTATGAAGGAAACCCCGACGTCTATGTAGTGCCGGTTACCGGCGGAGTGCCTACGCGGCTGACGTGGCATCCGGGTCCGGACATAGTTCAGGGATTCACAGCCGATGGATCGGCGGTGTTGTTCACTTCTCCGCGCGCTGTCTTCACCGGACGCTACACCCAGTTGTTCACCGTTCCGGTCAAAGGCGGCATCGAACAACCGCTCAAGCTGCCAAACGCATTCGAGGCGGCCTATTCGCCCGACGGATCGCGATTGGCTTACAACCCGTTGTCGGAGGCGTTTACCCAGTGGAAGCATTATCGCGGCGGCCTCAACTCGACGATATGGCTTTATAGTTTTAGCGACAACTCCGCCGAGAAGCTTCCCCAGCCCGAGAGCCGCGCCAACGACGTAGACCCGATGTGGATGGGAGACACGATCTACTTTCGCTCGGACCGCAACGGCGAGTTCAATATCTATTCTTACAATCTGAAGACGAAGGCTACTAAGCAGCTCACCAATCATCAGGACTTTCCCGTGATGGGTGCTTCTTCGTCCGGAGCCGGCGGACAGATAATCTACGAGCAGGCAGGCTATCTTCACATCTTCGACCCCAGGTCCGCTCGCAGCACGCAGTTGACGATCGGCGTTTCCGCCGACCTGGTCGAGACCCGCGCTCGTTACGTGAAAGGCGCAAAGTACATTCGCAACGCATCGATCTCGCCAACCGGCGCGCGCGCGGTGTTCGAGTTTCGAGGCGAGATCGTTACCGTTCCGGCCGAGAAAGGCGACGCTCGCAATCTGACGAACACAACCGGAGCAGATGAGCGCTCGCCGGTCTGGTCGCCCGACGGCAAATCGATCGCCTACTTCTCTGACGAATCGGGCGAATACGAGCTGCACATTCGCGGCCAGGATGGCAAAGGTGAGGTGCGCAAGATCAAACCGGGCGGCGCCGGCTTCTATGATGATCCGGTATGGTCGCCTGACAGCCAGAAGATTTCGTTCGCCGATAATTCGTGGAGTCTGTACTGGCTCGACTTGAAGACCGGCGTATCAAAGAAGATTGCTTCTGAGTATATCTACGGTCCACGCCAGGGTGAGGCGATCCATCACGTCTGGTCGCCGGATTCGAAGTGGATCGCCTACACGCTGAACAATCGAGCGAACATCCAGGCGGTTCACGCCTATTCGATCGAGAAGGACAAATCTTTTCAGATCACAGACGGGTTGAGCGAAGTCAGCGAGCCGGTGTTCGACGAAGGCGGCAAGTATCTTTATTTCTTCGGATCGACCGACGCCGGTCCGGTCAAGGACTGGTTCGCGATGTCAAATGCCGACATGCACGAAACGCGGTCGCTGTACCTTGCGGTGCTGCGCAATAATCTTCCCAATCCGCTTGCGAAGGAGAGCGACGAAGAGAAGGGCATACAGAAAGACGAGAAACCAAAAGAGGCGCCTAAGCCTGCACCCGACCCGTTCTCGATCGATTTCGAGGGAATCAACAATCGGATCGTCGCAATCCCGCTGCCGGCCGGAAACTATCACGATCTGCAGTCGGGCGTTGCCGGCCAGTTCTACTACGTCGAGAGCCCGGCAGACTTTGTTCCCGGTCCGGAAAAATCCACCCTTCATCAATACGACTTGAACAAGCGTAAGGACGACGTCTTCATTCCGGGTGTCAGGGACTACCTGGTGTCCGCCGACAAGAAGAAGATTCTGTACACCGGCAACAATGCGTGGTCGATCGTCGCCGTAACGCCCAAGCCGCAGCCGGGACAGGGCAAGATCGGCGCCGATGAAGTTGAAGTGCGAATAGACCCGCGCGCGGAGTGGGCGCAGATGTTCAACGAAGCGTGGCGCATCAACCGAGACTACTTCTACGCCACCAACATGCACGGCGTCGATTGGAACGCCATGCGCCAAAAATACGCCGCCTTCCTCCCGCATCTGGCGGCTCGCACGGATTTGAATCGAGTCATCCAGTGGATGTGCAGCGAGTTGTCGGTCGGCCATCATCGAGTCTCAGGCGGCGACTTTCTGTATCAGCCAAAGAGCATTCCGGGTGGATTGCTGGGCGCGGACTACTCGGTAGAGAACGGACGCTACAGATTCAAGAAAGTGTACGGCGGATTGAACTGGAATCCGCAACTGAGATCGCCACTCACCGAACCTGGCGTCGACGTGAAAACCGGAGAGTACCTGCTGGCGGTGCGCGGGCAGGATCTGCGGCCGCCGACGAACCTCTACAGTTTGTTCGAGAACACGTCGGGGAAGATCATCGAGATCACCGTTGGGCCAAATCCCGACGGCACGGGCTCTCGCACGCTCCAGGTTGTGCCTGTGCCGAATGAAGCCGCGCTTCGCAATCGCGACTGGGTCGAGGGAAACTTGAAGAAGGTCGACGAAGCAACCGGAGGCCGAGTCGCGTACGTGTACGTTCCGAACACAACGACTGCAGGTCACACCTACTTTAAGCGCTACTTCTACCCGCAGGCCTACAAAGAAGCGATCATCGTAGACGAGCGGTTCAACGGCGGCGGGCAGGCAGCGGACTACTACATTGACATTCTTCGGCGGCCGCTCGCGTCGTACTGGGCGATGCGTTA
>DATNBZ010000024.1:0-16217 GCA_035607285.1 Blastocatellia bacterium
CCTCTGCGGTTTTTCCTGCTCAGTGGCTCGGAATCAACCGCAGAGGACGCCGAGGACGCAGAGGAGAAACGCGAATGTGAGCGAGCAACACACTATCACCCCACTACCCTACGTCAGATCGTCTAGACTATTTCGGCCAGATAGGCATTCAGTTTTTCTTCTTTGATCGTCAGAAAGCGCTTCGGGCATATTTCTATCAGTCCAAGCTCACGGAACTTGTGTAAGAGCCTGCTGATCCATGGCCTCGTCGTGCCAATCATCTCCGACAGGTCTTCGTGAGTAATCTTATGCTCTATACGTATGCCGTGAGCGGACTGTTTGCCAAACTTACGGGCCAGCATCAACAAAGCTTCGCCAAGCCGATGTTCGCTATCAACTGTCATGAGACCAGCGATGATTTGTTGTTGCTCGGCGATGCGCACGACCAGATATTGCACAAAACTATCCGACAGCGAATCGTCGCTTAAAGAACTGTGGAATGTTGAACAGGATACTTGTTTTAAGATCGTGTCGACCATAGCGGTCGCCGTCTCCAAACGGTCACCTAACCCGGCGAGGCATAGCTCACCGAAGACGTCTCCGCTAGTGTAGATGGCTAACAAACAGTCTTTACCAGCAGGTGAGTTCATGATTAGTTTTACCCGCCCGCTATCAATAATGTAAATCTTCTGATTTTGATCTCCGCTCGTGTAAACATTTTCACGCCTGCCGATCGAGATTGTTTCCGCGATACGGGAATGCTGTTGGAAAAATTCGCGTATTCGTTCTTTGAACCGCATGGCGGCTGGAGGCTGTTGGAGCATAGCCCTCCGGGAACATATTAGCTCCGACTAGTCTGCATCGTTCCATGCAACGCAAGAGACGTGAACTCAAATTGATATCGAGGATTCCTGGGAGCCATAGCTCAGTACGTCTATTTGTTCAGTCTTGATGGATCAACACGTAAAGTCGTGCCTGACTCATCATCTGCAAATGAACGAGAGCCAATTCCACAGATGCTTGCAATGCTCCGCTCATTCCCGTGACATCCCGACAAATGTGAGAATGGCATCGGCGTAATTCAATATGAGTTGCTGAACACACTCGCCGGGGAGTTCTGCTCATAGAACTCCTCTGTGACACTTCCGTTTGCGTTTATCGTCAGCAGAGCGAAGCCGTTGCATACAAGAATGGTATTGCTTGGTATGTTCTGATTGATTGTGTGCGCATAGTACTCTACAGAATCATCACCCACCAATCCGAAAGCATTCCCGAATGGAATCGCTCCATGACCAACGCATCTTGTAAAGGTGTTTCGCCCGGTGATGGTTGGTTTCTTGTAGACTATGCCATTATGGATGTGCCCCCAATACCAGGCCGCGGGGTCGCGTCCCAGGATTGAATTGAGTTCCGACGAGATGGATACCTCTGACTTGCCGGTATCGCTCAGCCCATTGTGATGAGTCAGAACGATCAGCTTGTCGGGATCAATCTGGCCATTGCTGATCAGTGAGTTGATCCATTGTCCCTGGACGCCCGCGGTTCCGCCCAAAGCTCCGGCCATGAACAGCGGCGATTTGTCGAAATAAGCAGAATCGAGTCCGAGAATTGTCCACCCGCCATACTGCAGCGCGAAATAACTCGTCCCCTGTTGCTGAGAAAACGGGTTCTGCTCTTGCAGCACTCTGAAATAACCTTTCGCGCCGCTATACATCTCGTGATTGGAGTTCAACATGAAAGACGGCAGGTCGGGCCACAATGACAGGTAGTTATCAACCTCTTCGCGCGGCGGTGGAAAGTCTCCATCCGTCCCCGCGTAATAAACATCGCCGAGATGGATGATGCAGTCGGGATTCAGGCTCTTTATCTGATTCATTACGTCTACTGCCTGTCCACCGGGATACGCGCCGGTCCCCCAATCGCCGACCAGCGCGATCGTGACCTGATTTGGTTGACTGCCCGTGAGGGCGAGCGGCTGCACTTGAGTTGTGCTGAACGCAGCGCGGTCCCCGGTCGTCTTCACGTAAAGGTAATCCAAAAATGACCACACCCACTTGGGATCGAGCTGGTCGTAAGTCCCGAACCCATACACTGACCCATCGGCCGCCACGATGCCCTGGCCTGCGGCCGAGGAGATCAGGTTGTTGTAGTTTGTGGGATCAATTTGAGTCGGGAGCGCGAAGTCAACCGCTTTCCAGGCGATGTAAAAAAGAGGATTGCTGTCGAGGAACGCCTGGACAAATAACGGAGGATTGTTCACCCAATAAGGAATGAGGCCAAACTCGATGTGCCCGTCATTGGTTGGCGACGGCGGCGGGGGAACGGCGCCGGTCCATATATTGTTGTCGACCATCAATTGAATCAACAGGTATTCGCTGTCTTCCAGGAAATCAATTATGTCGGCTACGGATGCTTTTAGCTTTAGATCATTTTGTAGGCGCAGCTTTAGATTGGTTACGCTCTGAAGTGTAATAGCCATTTCGATTCTCCTTAATCTTGAGCCAGTGTCGCGAGCCGGGCGCGAGATGAATTACGCAAGGTACCCGGTTCCAACGAGGTCACTCGGGCGGGGCCTTTATATAAGATTAGCCACAAAGCGTCAAGTAACGGGTGCTGCGCAAGTCGCGCGCTGAGGGAAGGGCAAACTCCAAATCGGCGGGCCATTTTGGAGTGCGGCGGCAAGGTACTCCGCGACGCCGCTTTGGCTTCGAATCGTATTGTCGACAAAAGCTGCGTCGCGGAGTACCTTGCCGCCGCACTCCAAATTCGGCCGACGGCGGGAGTGCAACAGGCATTCGAAAAGCTAATTGCGAGGCGGAGTATCGAACGTCACGTTGATGCCAAGCACTTTCTCGGCGATATCCCTAACGCCATCGTCTGAGCTCTTCACTGACAACACTATGCGGCCGGCGGCAACCGCTTCGTCGTATTCTGTGGGCGAAACGCGCCACAACAGCCGTGCTTCGAAGATCATCCGTCCGAGTGTAGTCAATATCGCCCCGAGTGCGGCCAGCTCGAAGACGATTATTCCAAACGCCCACGGCGACACTATCGGCATTCCGCCGGTTACCAGACCGACGCGCCGCGAGGTCCAGACGGTCAACACGATCGCGAAAGCCGCGCCCAGCAGCCCGCCCGCGATCGCGAATCCCGCGATTCGGCTCTTTGGCGCATGGCTGGTTTCAAGATGCAATGGCTCCGATGACATCACGGTTATCGACGAGCTCGGCACGCCCTGACGCTCGAGCTCATGCAGCGCAAGGATCGCGTCGTGGCGCGTGTCAAAAGCTTTGGTCCGTGTTTCCAATATAGTCCTCACGCGCTTTCAAGTTCGGCATCGGGCACTCCGACAATCGTCGGCTCGCCGTGCTCACCCAATGGTAATCCTTCCTTGTATTCCCACACCGCGATTATTGGAAACAGCCTGGTGAAGATCGCGTACAACAGCACAAAGTAGCCGAAGGTACCCGCGGTCAACGTCAGCTCGACCCAGGTCGGCTTGTACGAGCCCCAGTTGAAAGTGAACCGCGGCTGCGTAAGAGTCGGCACGATGATCAGAAATCTTTCGAACCACATTCCGGCTACCACCAGCACCGAAGCGATCATCGTTCCTTTGATAGTCCTGAAGCGCTTGATGGCAAGCAACGGTGCGGGAATCGCGAAACAGCAAACGACGGTTCCCCAGAATAGCGGCGCATAAACTCCGCTGATCTTCGAGCGAAACACTGCCATCTCTTCCGGCGCGTTGCCGTACCAGGCGGTCAGATATTCGCCGAACGTAAAGTAGAACCAGATAAGGCTCATCGTCAGCAGCAGCAGCCCGAGATTGTTGAAGTGAACCGGCCGCAAATACTCTTCGAGATGAAACACGCGCCGGATCACCGCCATCGCGAGGATCAACGCGGCTATGCCTGAGAAGATCGCGCCCGCAACGAAGTAGGGCCCGAACATAGTCGAGTGCCACATCGGGCGAATGGTCATCGCGAAGTCCCACGAGACGATTGTATGCACGGATACGGCTACGGGAATAATCACTACAGCCATCACTCGCACCGCGCGCTCAAGCCGGTCCCACTGAAGCTGTGTCCCTCTCCAGCCGAGACTGAACGCGCCGTAGATTCGCCGCAAGAACCCGCGTGATTTGTCTCTCAAAAGAGCGAGATCGGGAATCAGCGGAAGGTACAAGTAAATGATCGAACCGAGCAGGTACGTGTTGATCGCGAAGAAATCCCACGCAAGCGGCGAGCGGAAATTCGGCCACAGTCCCCGCTCGTTCGGATAAGGCACCAGCCAGTAGAAGAACCACGGGCGCCCCAGGTGAATGATCGGAAACAACGCGCCAATCATCAGCGCGAACACCGTGATCGCTTCGGCGCACCGGGTGACCGGCCTTCGCCATTCGGCTCCGGTGACGCGCAGGATCGCCGAGATCAAAGTTCCCGCGTGCGAGATGCCGATCCAAAAAACAAAGTTGGTAATGTCGAGCGCCCAAAAGACCGGCCGGTTGATGCCCCAAACGCCGAGCCCGCGCGAGAACTGATAACCGAGCGCGACCCCTGCGGCGAGCACCAGCAGGCCGCTCACAACGACGGTCGCGTACCAGCCGCGCCCGGGCTTGTTCACCGGCCCGAGGAGGTCGGAGTTGATCTTCGCGTCTGTGGGTCTTGGTTGTGACATCAGCTTTCTAGACGCAAGATATTCAACCGCAGAGGGCGCGGAGGAGCGCGGAGGAAGAACCTCAGCGTCCTCGGCGTCCTCGGCGGTTAATCAGTCTCCATTCAGAATCAATCGCCTTTGTTCAAATAAATCACTTTCGGCTTCGTTCCCAGATCTTCCAACAACCTCGAAGCTCGGTTGCTCTTTGACAGCCGCGACACCTCGCTTTCAGGATCGGCGATGTTGCCGAAGTACATCGCCTTCGTCTGACAGGTCTGCACACACGCCGGCGTTACGTCGCCGTCGCGAACATCGCGGGCTTCTTCTTTGGCTTTCTCTTCGCCTTTGCGAATTCGCTGAATGCAGAAGGTGCACTTCTCCATCACGCCTCGCGTGCGCACGGACACTTCAGGATTCAAGGCCTTCTCGAGCGGCGCGTCCCATTTCGGATCGAAGAAGTTGAAGAATCGAACGGTGTACGGGCAGTTATTCGCGCAGTAGCGAGTCCCTACACACCGGTTATACACCTGTGCGTTCAAGCCTTCGTCGGTATGATAAGTCGCATAGACCGGGCACACCGGCTCGCACGGAGCCTCTTCGCAATGCTGGCAGAGCACCGGCATGAACTTGACCTTCACATCGGGATATTCGCCTTCGAAGTAGCGCTCGATGCGAATCCAGTTCATCGAGCGGCCCCTGGCGGCTTCTTCGGGTCCGACGGTGGGGATGTTGTTCTCGACGCGGCACGCGACCACGCAGGCCTCGCACCCGGTGCACCGGTCGAGATCGATCACCATCGCCCACTGAGGTTTCTTTGATGAGTGTTCTTCGGTCATTCAGTTCACGGTTCAGAGTTCAGGGTTCAGGGTTCAAGGTTCAAGGTTCAGAGTTCAAGCTTTAGCTTGCTCTTCCGTGTGTGCGAGCTACAGTCAACTTCAACGCCACGGTTTTTTCTCCATCGATTGCTGCAGGTCGGTTCCAAACCGGATGAGCTGCGCCTTTCCCCCGACTTTGGTGAGCCTCGATTGCACGGAAGTCTCCTCTGAGTTCAGAAGGAGCGCCGTAGGATCAACGCCACGATAGCGCGCGTATCGTCCATAACTCGAATGACCCTGACCAGTCGGCATGGCGATGCAGTCCGGCCTGATTCCGGGATATAGCAGCGCCGGCACGCGCACCGAGCTGCCGTTGGTGGTCGTCACCTCAACGAAGTCGCCGTCGGCAATCCCCATAGTTGCCGCGGTCTTCGGATTAATCTCGACCCAACTTCCCCACATTACCGAAGTCATGGGGTCGGGGAGTTCCTGAATCGATGGCAAGTTTGCGCTCACACCATTGCCGAATCCCGCGTGTTCATAAACGATCAGCGTCAGAGGGTAGTTGACGCTCGCCACTCGCTCGGAGGCGTGCTGACGGAGTAAACGCAGGAAAAAACTATTTAGCGAGAGCGGCTTTCGTTCCGTCTCTGTCTTCACAGGTGTCGGCTCACCGACAAAGACGACGCCCTTTTCGTTGGGTTCGCCCGGTACTGGTTCGAGGTTTTTTCCGTGACCCAAACTTACGAGTTCAGTGACCGCCTTTTCAACGATTTCCCTGGCCGAATCGAAAGGTACCGCCTCGGCGAATGCCCCGCCTCCCATCTCTCGAGCGACGGCGAGCAGCACGTCTGCGGTCTGTCGAGTGTTGAATTGAGGTTCCAACACCGGCTGTGTCAGTGAAAATGCCTGTCGGCCATCCGGGCCCAGCGAAGAGTGGAGGTCCCATCGCTCGAGGTAAGTATGATCCGGGAGGATTAGATCGGAGACTTCGCTCGTCTCGTCCATGAATGAGGAGAAGCTGACGATAAACGGAATAGCCAGATAGTCTTCGCGCCCGCGTTTTGCGAACATCGGATTGGAGCCGTGGATCATTAACATCCGATAAGGATGTTGAAGTGCCTGAACGAAATTGCTGATTCGCTCTATGCCATCGTGCGCCGGAGACTTCCCAACGTGCTCATCGGATTCACCCTGAAGGATTAAACCATTACCGGGAATCGAGAGAGGGTTCTTTGAATTCTTACCGCTTTCGAACAGAAGAACCCCACCGGGTTTGTTCAGGTTTTCAACGATAGCATTGAGTAGATGTACCGCGGAGGAATCCGGCGATCGTAGATCTCCGATCGCAAGAGGCCGTTCAGCCCTTGCAAATTCGCGAGCGACGCGAATGATTTTTTCGACCGGCACATCGATCGTCGAGCTGATATTCTCCGGTGAGAATTCCTCAAGCATTTGATGCGAGTCAGCGGATACCGGCGCCTTGTTCAAGCCTTCTCGGACGATCACCTGAACCATCGCCAGCGCGACCAGCGCTTCCGCGCCGGGCGACGCAGCGATCCACTCGTCGGCGTTGGCTGCCGTTAATGACAGGCGCGGCTCTATCTGGGTGAATTTCCCTCTGACCTTTCCGTGGGCGCTGCGAAACTCCCCATAAGCCTGTGAGTACATAACCGGCGATTTCCATGTCTCGAGAAAACGCGCTCCGAAGGAAACCAGATACGTAGCGTTCGCGATGTCTGCTATGGGCTCACCGAGTTTCACAACGCCGCTCAAGAGGTCAGCGTAGGTGCCCGATGGCTCCATCGCGCCGTGGGGCTGCTCGGCAACAAAAGCCTGCCGCTGAGCCTGCATGAATCGGCGAGCCACGTGAGCCGTTACGCCCTCAGCATCGCCGGTAATGAAACAGGCCTTCCCCTTACCATTATCCGGATCAACTTCTCGCAGCTTATCCGCGAGCGTCTTGATGCCTTCGTCCCAACTGATCTCTTCCCACTTACCTTGGCCGCGCTCGCCTGCGCGCTTCATCGGGCCTTTGATACGATCCGGATTGTAGAGCACTTCAAGACCCGCCTGGCCCCGCGCGCACAACGCTCCGCGGTTCACCGGATGAAGCGGATTGCCTTCGATCTTGTTGGCCTTGTGCTCGCGAGTGCGAACGATGATGCCGCATCCGGCGTCGCACATACCGCAAGTCGAGGCCTTCCAGTAGTCGATGCCCGGCACGTATTCGTCATCCGGAATAAAAGCAGGGATGAGTTTCTCTTCGGGATGTCCGCAGGCAGACAGCAGCGAAGCGCTTGTCGCGCCGATGCCGCTTAGGATTATGAACTCACGACGCTTCATAGATTAAGTTGGAACCACAGATGAACACAGGTGAACACGGATCAAAACCGTCCGCTTCACACATTAAGTTGGAGCCACAGATGAACACAGATGAACACAGATCAAAACCGGATTGGCTAAAGGGATGTTTGCCTGTAGTTTCATCGGTAGTCGCGTCCTGCCTATCTGTGTTTATCTGTGTTCATCTGTGGTTTCATTTCCTGCTCAGCGATGGCAAACGTAGCAATCTATGCTCACGCCTTTTGCCCGGTGGCAATCGATGCACCATCCCATTGTCTGATCCACTTCGCGACGCACGCGATGCATTTCCCCAATCTTGCCGTGACAGGTGACGCATTCGAGGCCGGCTCGAATGTGAGGCTTATGCGTGTAGAAAACATTTGCTTCGGGTTCGTGCCAATACACGCGACGCCACGGCGGCTGCTCTTTGTGCTCGGCGAACGCGGCAAGCCTCTGCACTTCGGCGCTCTCAGTCATTATCGAGTCGTGACATCCCATACAGGTGCTGGTATTCGGAATCGTCGCGTGTGAAGACTTGTCTACGTTTTCGTGGCAGAAGGTGCATTCAAGCTGTGGGCCTTCTTCTTTGGTTACGTGCTGCCAGTGATCGAACTCAATTGGCTGCTTTGGGGCTTCCGGTTTTCCTGACGCCCGCAGCAGCACAAGCCCGCTCACGCCGAGCATCACAATAACAATCACTGAGTATCTGATCACTCTGCTCATTGATTCGAATGCTCAACCTGCGAGCCGGGCCCCGGGTGTCGCCACAAGAGTCCGTGATTATACAGATAACCCTCCGAGTGGAAAACACTGTGAGCGAGTCTGGCGGATCGTGTAGGGGCGGCCCTCCGTGGCCGCCCCTCCTCGGCAAAGGTTTCCATTCGCAAAAGGGGCGGCCACGGAGGGCCGCCCCTACAGGTTAGTTCCCGGATGCCCGCGCCGGGCAATCACGAAAGCTAGATTACAGAGCTCAATACGTCTTTTGAATCTCGATGCCCGTGTAGTACTTTCGCAGAATCGCCGTGTACGAGTAGCCTTCCTTTGCCATTCGATAAGCGCCTGCCTGGCACATTCCGACGCCGTGGCCTGAGCCTCGACCTGTGAACACAAAAGCGATCAGCCGGCCGCGCCCGTCGATCTCGCGATCAATCGAGAATAGATGTTCCTTCAACCCGAGCGCCCCTCTGATCTGAGGTATCCTCAATCGCGCGTGCCCATCAGCGCCCGACAGTTCCACTTCTGTGATGCGGGTTGAAGCGCTGAAGACCGCAGGTTCGATGTGCTCGGGCCGGCCCACATTGATGTGACCGCGAGCAAGCCGCTGCTGCAATTCTTCGATGGTCACTCGCTCCTGCCAGGGAGCCACGTTGGCAAACGCGTCGATTGAAGCGCCGCGCTCCGATATCGAAGCCTCGAGGAAATCAACACGGCCGGTGGCGTTCAGGTGATAAGTCACCCGCTCGCCGCCGATCAGCGTCAGTCGATCGACCGCATAACTCTCGCCGCCGACCGCGCGAAACAACCATGCGCCTTCTCCGATCTCCAGGCTTTCGGGTTGCGGCACTCGCCTCGAGTCTTCTTGCTCGGGTATCGGACTTGTGGTGACTCGAGCAGTTTTGCTGCTGGCAGAAGTCGCCTGGTTCCGCGGCCGTGCGCTGGAGGAGCTCGCGTTGACGCTTACGAAAGTGGGCGCCTGCGCCGCGCGGATGGCGTTGGACGGCGTAACTGGCCTTGCGAGTATCAAGCGCCCTTTCTCAGCGGGCGCTGACGTTTCAAATTTGAGATCAGGGATGCTGGATTTGAGGTTCGAGATTTGGGATTTGAGATCTGCGCGGGATCTGAACAGGAGCCCGCGGCCAATTGTCTCGATTGCCTGCGCGCGAGTGATCGTAGCGCGGCCATCGACTGCTCCGTCCTCCGCGAGGCGCAGTATTCCATCCTTCAGCAACAGCGCCACGTCGGCGCGAGCCTCGCGCGACAATTGCTCGACGCGAAGTCCGGCCAGCAGGTAGTCGACATCGGCCGACGCGAGGACCGTGCTCCGATCCTCGCCATATACGGAGCCTGCGACGAGCCGCGTGAACTCACTCAATCGCGTAACGTCTGCGCGCGATGCCGCCGGTTTATCTCGCTGAGTAAGCCTCGCGAGCTGATCTGTCCAGCCCCGCACTTCGTCCTGATCGGGGGCGCCGCGCAGATAATGGCTGCCTGCTCGCCGAGGGAGAGAAAAGCCGAGCACCGTAAGAAGCGCTGCTTCGCGAGTGATCGAGCGGCCTTCGGTTCCGGTTAGCGGCTCGACCGTTCGCGTAGTCACGATGTCACGTCCCGCAAGCGACTGTCGATCGGTGACACAGGCTACCGAGCGCAGATAAGGGAGCGCCTTGCCTCCGAAAACTTCTTCATTGTTTTCCGTGCGCCCGCCGCAGTTGGTCGTATACAGCGCCTGGATCGGGTCGAGTTTTCCGCTGTCACTTTGGTACGAAGCTACGATTCCCCTCGTCTGCTCGACTGCCTGGCTGGTCAATTCTCGTTCAGCCGATAGTCCCCCATACACCTGAGCCCGGGCGTCGTCGACCAGATCGTAGCCTTCATCACGATGTTGACGCAGGGTCGCAAGAGCAAAGCTGCGAGAGGCGACGGCCTGCGCCTTGATCGCTTCAATGTCGCTGTACGCCGAGCCGGCCATCTCCATCGGCACCACGCCGCGAAGGTATTGTTCGAGGGGCAACACGTTGACGACGTTGATCCGGCCGCGTGAGTTAATGATGAAATGAATCGTTCCGCGATAATCCCGGTTTCCAACTCGCAACGACGCAAGCCCTGACGCGGCGTCCGGCTTCATCGGCTTCCCGCCGCCGATTGTCGCGGGCTGGCCGGGAGAAACTATGAATTCGCCGTAGCTCGAAGCTACAACCTTGTCGCCGGCGACCGCTATCATCTGCGCTTCTATCATCTTCGCTTCTATCATCTTCGCTTCGCGGCGAGATGAAGGAACATTCGAGCGCTTCGAGGCGCCGGGATCGACCTTGTTCTTGGCGGCTCGCGCATTCGTATCGGTTACCAGTTCCGGCTCCGGAATCTCGCGCGCGAGCGCGGGTCTTGAATCGGGAGCCTTTGAATCGGAAATGACGCGCGGCGCTTTGTAGCCTGCCTCACGGAGGCGGCTCACCATACCTTCCGCTTCGTCCTGGGTTCGGTAGCGCCCGATTGTAACCACGTACTGTCTCTTCTTCTCGTCGAATGCAGTGGCAACCGGCTCGAAGAATTCCAGCTTGAGCCTGTCTTCGAGCTTCCGCGCGTTTCGAGCTTCGGACGAACTGCCGACGAACACGACATATCTTGCGGCGGCGGACGGGAGCGGCGTGACGGCCGCTGATTGCTTTCGAAGTTCCACACGCAACGAAGACGTCGATATCTTCTCGACATGAAGGTCCGCTCGGGAGCCTTCCTGGGAGCCGCTAATGCCGAGGCCGGACGAGCAACCGATCGAAGTCGACGCGATGTCGGTCATAAGCGCGACTCGAATAATCGGGCCTTCGGTTGAAGCGTACGAAGTGAATTCGTTTGTCGACTCGACGGCCTCCCCGATCGTGCGAGAATTGCCCGTCGAGTCATAATTCGATCTCGCCGGGAATTCTCGTTGCTGTCCTCGGGCGGCTGCGTAAACGTCGATGCCTGTGAGCGGTGTGAGGTAAGCGCTGCCCGACACGATCAATGTCAGGGCGAGCGCAAGGCTGCGCCTGAGGCGTCTTCTATTCGTAATGTTCATAGCACAACTTAGAGGGTGAAAAAGTAAATGGTCACTGCGAACGTGATCGTATTACCTGCGGCTTGGGGGAATCCTTCAAAGGGACTGGCTATATATAAGGCTTGTCTGGCGTAGTCGTCAAGCACTGAATAACCCGTCGAGCGCGTCAAACGAGCCGAAGAAATCTGTCCGTCGCGTTTGATCACCAGCGAGAAATCCGCCGACACCTTTTCTCGAAGCACGTCCTTGATCCAATCGCGCGGCATTATTCTCTCGTTGGCTTTTCTGATCTTGGCGCGAACGACAGCCATATATTGCGCCTGAACCGCTTCCAGGCCGAGCGCGCTTGACTCGGTGGCATTGCCTCGTCGCGAGCCCGCGGGCGCTGCTTCAATGCTCGCCGGATCGGTTGGGTTGGAAGCCTGTTTCGGGGAAGGCGCAGGCGGAACCGGCGCGGCTTGCGTGGGTGGAATCTGAGAGGTCACAACTTCGTCGAATGTAGGAATTCGATTAGCCTGAATCGATGAGGTTTCGGGTGGGGCTTGTTGGCGAGAAGGCTGGCCCGCGCGATCCCGATCGCTCGAGCCGCGCGATGCTCTCAGTTGTCTTTCGATCTGATCGGCGGATGGGAGCCGGCCGCTGTTGCCGCGTTGCTCGGTTGGCTTCGGCGATCGCTGGACCAGGTGAACGTCGTCTGCAGTAGCCGGATCGAACTGAAGCCGGCTGATGTCTGCGCGTTCGAGAGACTCGGGAGCGGTGCGGAGCAACGGACGGTCAGAGGGCGGAGCTATGTCGGTCAGCTTAACCAGGGAGTGCTGACGTCTGCCGCTCGCGATGGCGCGGACCATCGCCCAGGAGTCGAGCTTGATGAGTACGGCGTAGAAGATCAAATGGAAAACGACCGACAGCGTAAGCAGAATCTGGAATCTCTTATCTTTGCTGATTCGTGACCAGAGCGACGCAGGAAGAGCGGCGTTCGAGGGTTCGTTATCGATGTATCTATCCAGAGTCTTCAGCATGTTGCCTCGAATGAAAGTGATTCGTGAAACGTGAAACGTGATTCGTTTCACCATCACGCATCACGCATCACGCATCACGTTTCACGCATCACGCATCACTATTCAGCCGTTCCACTGCAAGAGCATTGAATCGCCGTCTTATGTCTCGCATATCGATCGGCTCGACCCTCGGGTGAACACGATTTGTCAGGAGAACAAGCACGCGCCGCTTATCCGGATCAATCCAGATGCTTCCGCCGGTGAAACCGTTGTGGCCGAACGCCGTGCGAGGCAGCGCGGTCCCTGCCGAGCAGTCCGGGGTTTCAGCGAGTACCCAGGCGATCGACCTGGATGTTGAACGGCCCGGCGTCAGGTTCTCGCGAAAAAGGCGCAGGGACAGGGGCTCCAGCAGCTTGCTTCCCG
Organism: Blastocatellia bacterium; assembly: GCA_035607285.1. Classification (GTDB taxonomy): domain Bacteria; phylum Acidobacteriota; class Blastocatellia; order UBA7656; family UBA7656; genus Onstottus_A. The sequence continues at coordinate 12,966 of DATNBZ010000024.1, forward strand.
GCAGAGACTGGTTTGCTATTTGAAAGACTTCTCGCGCGGTAGAGAACAGCCCGGCATGCCCGGCCACACCGCCCATGAAGTTTGCATTACCGTCGTGTACCTCTCCTCGAATGATGCCCTCGCGCCATCGATGCGAATCGCCGGCCGAAGAGACCGGGCGTGGTTGGGTAGACGCGCCCGAAGACCGGGCGAGCGCCGCCGCGTTTGCGCATTCAAAGTGCTGACCCTGCTCGGTCGCGGCGATTTCGCGAAGCCACTGGGGAGGGGGATTGAACGCCGTTTTCTTCAAGCCAAGCGGGTTGAAGATTTCTCGCTCCGCCAGCCGGTCGATTTTCTCTCCCGACACGCGTTCCAGAATAAACCCCAAAAGGATGTAGTTCAGGTCACTGTAGATTACGTCCGCCAACCCGGCGGATTGTGGTTCGAGCAGGAGCCGGGCAATCGTGCCCGGCACTTCCTCGATCGTCCGTGCTTCAAGATAAAGCGGCAGCCAGTTGGGAAGTCCCGAAGTATGTGTCAACAGCTCGAGCAAAGTGATTGCACGCATCCCCGCTTCATTCAGCTCACTCAAGTAGCGTGCGGCGGGTGCGTTCAAGTCCAATAACCCGCGCTCGGAGAATTTCACTATCAGCAAAGCGGTCACCAGCGGTTTAGTGAGAGACGCGAGGTCGTAGATCGTGTCGAGCGTAGTTGGAACGCGTTCAGGCTGAACGACCGCCAGGCCCAGCGCATCTTCTTCAATGATGGTTTGATCTTCACCGATCGCGTACTGTGCACCTGGAAACGAACCGCGCTCGATCTCCGACTGCAGGTAGCTCGATATGATCTGTGAGGCGTTAGTCATTCTCTCAGAGAGATTATAACGTCAGCGTACAGCGGTTGAGAAGAAGGGGAGAAAATCCGTAGTGTTGCGTCCGCGTGCTTTGCGGTCCTTTGCGCCTTTGCGTTGAGTATTGGGTATTGAAGGAGCAAGACCCAATACTCACGCAAAGGCGCAAAGGACCGCAAAGCACGCGGAGGTCATTAAGCAACGCAGAATCCGATCGTGAGCGCGCGGCGCCTCCTGGCTTTAGAACAGAAGCAATGGCTGTTCTTGAACCGAAACTCGATCGATACATGCCGGCGAATCATTCTTTACCGAGTTCACGAGACTCGAAACAGGATAAGCATCCATTTCGTCGGCCGGGTAAGCGCCAAGGAGGTCGAGCAGCCTGCGATGATCTCCAACCGAGGGATCGAGCCAGAGATCTTCAACTTCCTTTGGCAGGATCACGGGCATTCGATCGTGAATGCTTCGCAACAGTTCGTTCGGCTCGGTTGTTATTATCGTGCAGGTCGTGAGCCGTTCACCGAGAGGCGAAGTCCACGTCTCATACAATCCGGCAAAACCAAACGTGCGTTTGGATTTCAGATCGACGAGCATCGGAGTTTTAGAACCTCCGGCCTTTTGCCACTCGTAAAATCCATCGGCAATAATCAGGCAGCGTCGCATCCTGAAGGCGCTCTTGAAAGCCGCCTTCTCGGTCAGTGTCTCAGCGCGCGCGTTGATGAGCCGGCTGCCGATCTTTGGATCGGTCGCCGAGGCTGGGACCAGGCCCCAACGCATCGAGACCAGTTTTCTTGCGTCGTCCTTCACGATGACTGCAACGTTGTGTGTCGGAGCGATGTTGAAGCTGGGTTGAAGCTCATCGGAGAGATGAGCAGCCCCGAACTCTTTGGCGAGGAGCGTTGAAGATCTCTTTCTGACGAAGCGGCCGCACATGGAAACTTCAGTCTACGACGCGCGGTCGAGTGTGTAAACTTGGGTAGCAATGTTCGGTTATTGAGTTGCTGACTTGTGGCGTGTGGTCAGTCCTTCGCGTGCTTTGCGGTCCTTTGCGCCTTTGCGCTGAGTATTGGGTATTGAAGGAGCAAGACACAATACTCAGCGCTAAGGCGCAAAGGACCGCAAAGCACGCAGAAATAGCAGCGAATCATCTGGGTTCCTTGAACCGGAACCCTCGCTGTCGCGCTGCCTCATAGAGCAGCATCGCAGCGGCTGCCGCCACGTTGAGCGACTCGACGCCTTCCGCCATCGGTATGTGAACACACTCGTCTGCCTGTTCGGCGGTTTTTGCTGAAACGCCGGTTGCCTCCCGGCCTACGATCAGAGCGAACGGAACAGTCATGTCAACGTCGGAACAAAGCCTCACTATCTGAGCCTTCGCCGCGTCTTCGAGGACAGTAGCGCGCGCGACGGTCGGGGTGGACGCGATGATCTTTATCTTGCGCTCGCGGCATTGCGCAAAGACAGCCTCGCGTTTCGCATCCGTCACGATCGGCAAGCGCAGCGCCGAGCCCATCGACGCGCGAATCGACTTATCGCTGAAGGGATCGACGGTGTAGCGAGTCGTGATCAACCCACCGGCTCCCGCGGCTTCAGCGGTTCTGATTATTGCTCCGATATTGCCCGGGTCCTGAAGCTCATCGGCGATGACAAGAAGATCGGGGCCGCTGTCGAACAAATCTTCGAGCACGAGATATGGGCGGCTGACGATGGCGGTCACTCCCTGAGGAGCTTCGGTGCCGGCGATGGCTTTCATCACCTGGTCGGAGACGAGCGCGCCCCGGCACTGCACGGCTTGCAATGCCTCGAGGAGCGCGGCTCCGCGCTCGTTGGCTTGAAGTGCGGTGGTAAAAGCTACAGTCTCAAAGTGAGCTCGAGTGTTGAGCGCGTCTTCTATCAAGCGAACTCCTTCAAGGAAGACGTGAGGGCGCTCGCTCCCGGCGCGCACGCGGCGGAAGCGCTTCACGAGCGGATTCTGTCGGCTGGTAATTTTTTCAACGAGCATAACGAGGCGGGGGATGGGGGTTGGGCGTTAGGGGGTTACGGGCTGGGGCTTGGGAACCAAGGCGCTGTCCTTGATCCAGCCCCCAACCCTTCCCCCTGATTTCGTGGGCCGTCATCGGGCAGAGTATACTACAGCGGGGCGCACACTCTTAAATCCGGAATCCGCATGATACCTTTCTGAGCAATCGCGTTCGTCTCGATGGTAAATAAGGGCCAAAGACTTCCTTAGTGCGACAAAGGGTTGGCATCCCCTTCGGGGATTTTGCGCGAAAAATATGAAGCGCAGGGTGTGATTAAAAGCGGGACTTGAGTCGGGAACCGCCCACGACTCTTCGCCGGAGGAAGTGTCCTGAGAATTCCCTGGAACCCCGTAGGGGTAGAATGTTTATAGTGGCGAGCTCCTTATGTTACCAACCCCGTAG
>DATNBZ010000028.1:0-23799 GCA_035607285.1 Blastocatellia bacterium
CGTTGCGAACTCGGCGATGGCGTGCAAAGGAATCGTGCTGATCTGCTGGGAGCATCAGAACATCCCGCTGATCACGAAGTGGTTTCCGATAGCCGCGAACCCTCCGAACCCTGTTCCAACTGCGTGGCCCGGCGACCGCTACGACGTTGTGTGGGTGTTCAATCTGCAGTCTTCGAGCACCGGCTATTGGTTCTACCCGGAGCCTCAGCTTCTGCTTGCGGGCGACCAGCCGTATAGCGGGTGAATGTGATCGAAGATTCTTATTCGAAGATCTCTTTGACTGGACAGCGAAAGCCAGGCAGCAACGGAGTAGTCAACACATCGCGAACGCCGAGGGTCGCAGTCAGCTTGAACCTGGCCGTGCGAAAGACTTGAACGGTTTGTTGTTGGGGATCGAGAATCCAATACTCTTTCACTCCATACTTTTTGTAGAGCTGCCGTTTTGCGTGTTCGTCGCGGCGTCGGTTTTCAGCTCCTGGAGAAAGCACTTCGATAATCAACTCCGGCGCCCCGGTTAGTCGATCTCCAGTCGCGATCTCCTTCCCGCGTTCGAAGCTCAAATACACGAGATCGGGGATCACACCACTGAAGTCGCTGAAGATCACCCCGGGTGTCGTAAGGATCTCTCCAACAGGGTTGTCGCGAAGATATCGCCTGAAGAGAAAGTGCACATTTCCAACGGTCCTTTGATGAATCAAGCTAGGTGAGCGGGACACGAAGAGTTCTCCTTCGATGAGCTCGTAGCGGTTTCCATCTTCAGGCATCGAATCGAGGTCCGCTATCGTTAGAAGAGGCTCAAGCTTGGCTACCATGATTTACTCCTGGGAGGAAGCTAGCACAGAGAGAATCGTTTTCAAAGTTAGATGATTCCTAAGGTACACGTTTATTCCTCTCGCGGAAGTTTCTGTTCGCTTCAAAAAAGGGGGGCGTTTGCGGATCAAGAAGCTCGTCTGAATACTTTCACAACGTCGGGCCCTTGTGTGCACGTGGTTATCGCGATCCACCCGGACGCCCTTTAGCTCGCTCAGGTTTGAACTCGATCACGATGCCTCGCAGCGGCGTGTCTCCGATGTTCCTCACTTTGTGAATCACCGGAGGGTTGAACGTAGGTCGATCCTGCACGGTGTCCACGAAGACTTCCGGCGCTCCGTCGGGCCACTGCTGAAGCCGCGTCGCGTTCAACTGCATCACGACACGCTGGCTGTGGCTGTGTCTGGCTCGAGTGTCTCCCGCGGCGAGTCTCTCTTCAAAGACAAAGAAATGTTGGCCCTCGTAACGAATCGCGTTCTTCTCCGGCCGAATGATCTCGCGGGGCGACTGCACCGGCGGATGATTCGGCTTGATGCTCACTTCAAAGAAGGGGCCCCCGGTCGGAGGTTCATAAGACTCGCCTGATTTGAATACAGCGACGTCACCTCGAACCATCTTGCGTTGTTTCTTGCCGGATCTCAGCTCGATCGCGCCAAGCGCGACGATCACACGATCGCCGCATTCGGGCCTGGCCTGCGCACAGGGCGCCACATCCCTGGTCACGCGAACGTAGTCGTTGTCGAGCACCGGTGTTTGCGTCTGAAAAAGGAATAAAAACAACAGCAGCGTCATACAGCACCTCGGATTTCATCAATCGCGATCAAGAACGTGTCCTTTGCAACCATCAACGAGTCGGGACTTTGTCGTGAGTCATTCAATCAAGTTCCTGTGTGAGCGAAAGCAGTAATGCATATACGTTAATCCCCGTGAGCGAGTCAACGTCAGTGGCGTCATTGTGTGTTGATCGCTCACGATCGCTTAGCTCCTCGGCGTCCCCGGCGTCCTCTGCGGTTTGATTCCCAGCACTGAAAGAAAACCGCAGAGGACGCCGAGGACGCTGAGCGCTGCATTGCCGCTGAAAGCCATCACTCATCGTCCAAACTGGTTGCCGCATCGATGGCAAGGTGTTAATTTGCACACTCCAAAAACCTCGAGACGGGAGCAAGTTGTGTATTGTCCTGATTGCGGAAAAGCGAATCCTGTCGGGCAGAAATTCTGCCGCTCGTGCGGGCTGAGTTTGAAGCCGGTATCTCAAGCGCTGGCGGGCGAAGTCGTGCCGGCCGACGCGAGCCTCGCCTCGAGAACTGTTGTAGTTCAAGACGCGCAGAGATTCTGGCAAAACCCGTTAATCTATGCGCTGATGTTGATTCTTCTCGGCATAGTTATCGGAGCAGTTGGCGAAAGGGTGTTTCAGGCAAAAACGGTATCCGACATCGGGACGATCATTGCCTTACTTGGCGTCGGATTACTTGGGTTCAAAGGAGTCATGCTCGTGATAGCACCGCCGCGATCTTCGGCTCGTTTAGAGCGAGTGGCGGAGGAGTTTGAAGACAGCTATGAGCCAGGCGCCCGCTTGCTTTCAGCCGAGCCGCCGAGCGTAACTGAAAATACAACCAGACAACTTGACGCAAACGTCGAACGAGAAAAAGAAAAGTCACGCGATACGAAGCCGACCCTTTGAAGTGAAGCAATGATGCCTGTTCACAACTTCTTCCACACCGCGTCATAGATCCGGTTCTGCGGATCGCGAGGCTTCTCGGCGATATCCAGAAAACTGAACGGCTTTTCGCCGGGTAGAATCGAGTTGATGTCGATTCCCATCGCGCCGGCCTTTCCCGCATGAAACGTGTGTATGTTGTCGCGGACGGTTGAGAGCGACGACATTCGCCCGGGCGTCAGCAGGTCATTTCGAGACTCGCGTATGAGGAAGCTCTCTTTGGACGAATAGTCCGGCGCGCGGTCGACAATATCGAAGTGTCGAACGGTGCACGCGCCCTCGAGGCATAGCGAGATCACATCCGCGGGATTGTGATTGTGCGCCGGCAAAGTCGCGCCGGGAGCCAGCCGCCATTGAATGATCGCAAGCGGCGCAGCAATCTTGAGCGGACCGAATTCGACAGGCGGATTCAATCCGGAAAACGGCCCCAGCTTTCCATTCGGCACCGATGTCAGCCGCAGCCGGCTGGCCACCGCGGAGAGGCGAAAGATATGCGCTTCTTCATTCAAGCTCACCTCGGCTTGTGCGGTCTTCGCCAGCTCCGAGCACTCTCTTATGAAGCTTTCGAAATCGAGCGGAGGGTCCAATGACGGGGTGACGTTTGTCATCTCCGAAACTCGCGCGAAGCCGCGCCCGGGCGAAGCGAACGCGAGCGCCGCAGTCGCTATCGAAGCGGCTCGTATGAAAAACCTGCGTTCGATTACGCAGCCGGGAGCGATCGCTTCTTCTTGCGCCGAGGTCGAATCTGAAAGCAACTTTGTTTGATCCATGATTTGCATACTCTCCTGTAAGGGCGGTGCTCCTTAGAACCCACCCGACGCCGCGGGCTTTGCCGTACTTTGCGAGCTTTTGCGTCAGGGAATCCCCTCGGGAAAGATAGATACGTTGAACGCAAAGCTCGCAAAGTACCGCAAAGCTCGCAAAGCGGTTTCTTCACGGAGGACCGCCCCTACAATTCATTGAGCGGGGTTGATGCTCTTGAGGAGAATGCCGCGCACGCCGTCCCTCTCGACCACGGCTCCGGTCAGCGTGACGGCCTGGCCTGCAAGTCCGGCTATCTTTTCTTTCACCGGGAATGGTTTCTCATCGAACAACAGATAGACCTTGCCGTCACTTGCTACGAAGCCCGCGGTGACGTTGCGAGCCAGACACGCGTTGGCGCACCCGGCGTGCGAAGCGCCACGCCCTTCGCCTCCGTGTCGCGTAACGAAGCAATGCATGTCCACGACTTCGCCTTTCATAGTCACCGTTGCGGCGTCCGCGGCCTGTCCAAAGACTACGCGCTGCTCATACGAGTTCAGAAAGAAACCGATCGTCACTGCGACCGCGATTAGCCAGATGTATCTTTTCATTTAGTCCCTCCGCAAAATGGATTCTGAGAATTCGAGAGTAGGGTTTCGTGTAAGCCGGCTCAATTGATTGGAGGTGAGTTTTTGGTGAGTTTCGAGTAGGAGCGCTGAGTTTGTGCAACTTAGGGCCGGCTTTTATGAGTAAATAGGAAGCGTGAGCCAGATTTCTGCGCATACCCACACGAGGTGGGTATGCGTGAAATCTGACGCGCACCGAGCAGCCGTTTGCTCATTGGGTGAGGACCGCGACTCAACTATAATTAGCCGCAACGGAATTTCTCATGCACGCAATCAGCTCTGACAACGGATTGATTCGGTTTGGTGAGTTCGAGCTCGAGCCAAGGAGCGGCGAGCTACGCAAGGCGGGCGTTCCGGTGAAGCTCCAGCCTCAGCCGCTGCGCGTTCTGGTGCTTCTCGCATCGAATCCTGGGGAGCTGGTCACGCGAGAAGAGATTCAACAGGCGATTTGGGAAGGCGTGACCTTTGTCGACTTCGAGCACGGGCTCAACTTCTGCATCAAACAAATTCGCGCGGCGTTGGGCGATAACGCTCAAGCGCCGCGCTTCATCGAAACGTTGCCGCGGCGCGGGTATCGATTCATCGCCGCGGTCGATCAGAATTCAAGAGAGACATCGCAGATTGTCGCGGCTTCCGTGCTCGGCGATTCAACGACAGCGCCCACTCTCGAGACCGGGATTTCGATTGAAGAACAACCCGTCGCTCAGCTTGGCAGCTCGGGCGCACGCTCGCGCGTTGCTCGTGCGGCCGTGCTTGTGATCGCGTTGTTGTTGATCGCAGGCGGGTACGCCGCGTGGAAGCTTCTCGCAAAAAGCCCGCTTCCGAGTCGCGGAAAGGTGATGCTTGGTGTCATGCCGTTTGAAAACCTCAGCGCCGATCCTGAACAGGAGTACTTCAGCGACGGTATGACCGAAGAGCTGATCGCGCAGTTGGGCAGCTTGCAGCCTTCGAAGCTTGGCGTCATTGCTCGCACATCGGCGATGACCTACAAGCGCGGCAACCGAGACATTGGACAAATCGGAAGCGAGCTAAAGGTGGACTACGTGCTTGAAGGCAGCGTGCGCCGTGAAGGCGACCGCGTTCGAATCACCGCTCAGCTCATACAGGTCAGCGATCAGACGCATCTGTGGTCCGAGAGCTACGATCGAAGCACACAAAACACCCTTGAGGTTCAAACCGACGTCGCCCGAAACATCGCAAGAGTTCTCGCGCTGAAGTTGCTGCCCGGCGAACGAACTTCGAGGACCGCTGATGCCTCGGTAAGTTCAGTTGCGTATGACGCATTTCTGAAAGGCCGCTATCTCTGGAACAAGGGACGAGCCGATGACGTCGAGAAGAGCATAGGCTTCTACAACCAGGCTCTCGAGCTGGCGCCCGATTATGGGCCGGCGCTGGCGGGGCTCGCGGATTCGTACATCCTGCTCGGGATGTATTACACGATGGCGCCGACTGACGCCTATTCGAAAGCCAAGCCCGCGGCTACGCGAGCGCTCGAACTCGACGACGGGCTTGCCGAGGCGCACACGGCGATGGGGACGATTCTATTTCGTTTTGACTGGGCGTGGCCGGAAGCCGAAGCCCGGTTCAAGCGCGCGATCGAGCTGAACCCGAGCTACGGCCGCGCTCATCACGACTATGCGTGGCTGCTGGTGGCTCTCGAGAGATTCGATGAAGCGGTGAACGAAATTAAGCGCGCGCAGGAGTTGGACCCGTTGTCACCGCTTGCGAACTCAGACGTTGGATGGGTCTACTTGCGCGCTCGCCGTTACGACGATGCGATAAACCAGATTGAGAGGACACTCGAGCTCGAGCCGGAGTTCGCTTCGGCTCAGGCGTGCCTCGAGCGGGCTTATCGGCTGAAGGGGATGAACAAGGAGGTTGTCGTATCGGCTCGAAAGTCGATGATCCGTTCGGGCGCGACTCCGCAGGAACTCGCGGCTCTCGACGACGTCAATTCAGAAGCCGCAATGAGAAATGTCTTACTGTGGAGACTGAAGCGGGCAGAAGCGTCCGAGCGCAATCGACCGACGTCTCCGTACAGGTTTGCTGCTCAACACGCGGAACTTGGAAATAACGATGCCGCGTTCGAGTGGCTCGAGCGAGCCTTCAATGAACGCGACTCAGAGTTCGTGTCACTGAAGGTAGACCCGGCGTTTGACGGTGTGAGGGCGGACCCTCGATACGCGAGCTTGTTGCGACGGATCGGATTTTAGGAATACGGCTGATAACTTGGGAAGCTAAACGACAAGCCCAAGCCAGCTTAGTTATCAAAGTGAAGATCTTGCTTCCCGTGAGCTACGGCTTCAATGATGATTCGATCTCGCTCGACTCGATATATGACTCGATAGCTGTGCACCAAAATTTCGCGAAAGGCTTCATCATCGACTTCAGGAACTACGTGGCCGATGCGCGGATAACGCGAGAGACTTTGAGTTCTCTCGAGAATCCGGCGAACAACGACCCTTGCGTAATGTCCAGAGTCGCGAGCGATGTAGTCTGATATTTGTTGGAGGTCCTCGACTGCATCGTCGGACCAAATCACTCGGTGACCCATTGAGAGAATCGCTCTTCGACTTCCTCCTGCGTCTTAGTGCGGCCAGCTTCTGCGCTCTCGACGCCTCGCCGTATCTTTTCGAGAATGTAGAGGTGGTATTGAACATCCTCAATCGAGCAGTCGTCAGGCAATCGCTGGATTAGAGATTCGATGTCTTGTTTGGCAGTGCTCACGTGATTACTCCTTGCAAAACACTAAACAGTCAGCTCAAAACGCTTCCGCATAACTGGTTACCGTGCTGGTTCAATCGCCAATCCGTTTCAACTCCTCGAACGTCTCGCGATACTTATTGAATAACCGTTCGAAGTCCTCTTTCAATTCGTCCGAAGGCGGCGGCAGGATTTCTGTTTCGATCCCACCTTCTTTGGGATAAAGGACTGCAAAGGAGCCAGGCGCGACCTTGAGGATCTCGGCCATCTCGGGCGGGATTTCCATGACCCAACCCATCTCAGTTTTTACCGGTGTGATTGTCCCCGACATATGTCTTACCTTGCGATCGTTGTCCTGATTGTAAGGAATGGCATTACCTTCCCGCAACATCTCGCGCTCTCAATTAGATTAGAGATTCGATGTCTTGTTTCGCAGTGCTCACGTGGTTGCTCCTTGCAAAACACTAAACACTCAAGAACGTCAACGGTACTAAGACTGACAAGTTGAGCCTACGTATCGCCGCGATGCTCTTGAACATCCGAAGCTGACCAGGGAACCGAACGAAGTCATGCTGTTCATACCACTTCGCTAGTCTTTCGTTTCTAGCGTCGAGCATCATCGCCCGAATGCCCGTGCGACGCGAGACCTCATCGACCCTGGCTTGAGCGTCCATCAACAACAACTCACCAAGACCACGTCCTTGAAAAGCCGTGTCAACTCCGAGCTGTCCGAGAAGCACCACCGGTATGCTTCGTTTGATCTTCGGTTTGTCTTTAGGGATGTCTTCTTGCCATACCTGACTCATCGCGAGGGTGTGATATCCGATGATTCTGGTCTGATCGATCGCGTCGTCAATCAGGACCATCGTTCGACTCATGTCTTTTTCGTGGTCCTGCAGAGCTTGCTCGCGAAGAAACCGGTTGACCTCGTCAACTCCACAATCGAATAGCTTGCGGTCGTGCAATCGCGAAATCGGTTCAACTATCAACGTGGTATCTCACACCTTTGCGAGCGCCTCTCTGATAGCGCTTGGCAGCGTCGCGTGATCGCTTGGAAGGCTTGCGGTCGTCATCAAGAGCTTTCAGGAAGAATTTGTATTCATCGCTGGTGAGCAGGATCGTATCGTGGCGCGCGAGAATTTCGTCGGCCTTCTCGCTGAGGGTCGAGACGGCAAAGTCGGTTAGCCCCTGGCCGGTAATCGCAGCGGCACGAGCGACCCGCGCCTTGATCTTGGGATCCAGGCGAAAGTGCATTCGGTCTTTTTGGCCTGTCTGCTGTTTCTTAGCATCAACTGTCGGCATTTCGTAATCTCCTCGGATGTGGCAGATTGCCACCGCCGTAGATTATGCGTGTTTAGTTCTCGGTTCTCAAGCCGGCGATTTGATTGAACGACTTTCTTTGAAGCCGCTATCATTATGTAGGAGCCAAAAAATGAGCCGAGAATACAAATATGATGTGGCCATCTCATTTCTTCAGGAAGACGAACAATTGGCGATCGAGATCGCGGACCGCTTATCGGACAGGGTGAATGTCGACGTTTTTATTTATTCAAAACGACAGAATGAGCTTGTCGGTAAGGACGGGCTTGAGGCTTTCTCTGGTGTATTCGGTGAACAATCTAGAGTCGTAGTAGTGCTGCATCGAGAGAAATGGGGAAGGACAGCTTGGACCGGAGTGGAAGAAACTGCGATAAAGAACCGAGGAATTGAAGGCGAACAGGGATGGGACTTCCTCCTACTGATTCGTCTAGATATGTCCGCAGCAATTCCGAAGTGGTTACCAAGGACCAGAATATGAAGCAACCAGGGAAGCTCAGTTAACTTTTGATGAACTTGGCAGCCTCGCTGAACAAATACAAGGCAGACACACAGGGCTCGGGCTTGCCGTAGATAGGGACGCTAATAGCATTGTAATACGCTGCGGCACCCAAAGCCTCGTCTTCGGTTGGAACCGTGGCAATATTACCAATACGCTCCGTGACTCGTATCTCTACGCATCCCTGCAGGAGCCGCCTTCCTTTTCAGGTAAGATGACCGAGCCCGAATTCATAAGATACGACCCTGACCTGGATAGATCTCTAGGTCCCGGATGGCGTGAACGAAAGGGACAGAAGAGGTTCTTTACTAGTAAACAACTGGCCGATTCGTGGCTGAGACAACTGATAGCACAGACGGAGCCTCATTAGATAAGCTTAGACCGCGATCGCAACGAAATCGATTAGCACAGATCCGTGGACGAGTTCCTCATCAAATACTCGTGAATCGATCGGGCCGCCTTCTTCCCGTCACCCATCGCGAGTATCACCGTAGAGCCGCCGCGGACTACGTCGCCGCCTGCGTACAATCCGAGGCGGCTCGTGAGGCCCGCTTCGTCGGTGATGATGTTGCCCCACTTCGTTGTGTTGAGACCGGGAGTTGTGGATTGAACTAACGGATTTGGGCCCTGGCCGACGGCGACGATCACCGTGTCTACGTCGAAGCTGTGTTCGGTGCCCTTGATTGGAACGGGTCTGCGGCGGCCGCTCGAGTCGGGCTCGCCGAGTTCCATGTCGATCACTTCCATACCGGTCACCCAGCCGCCCGTGTTGCCGAAGAATTGAGTAGGCGCCGTCAGGAACTTGAACTCTATGCCTTCTTCCATCGCGTGCTCGACTTCTTCCGCGCGAGCCGGCACTTCGGCGCGCGATCGGCGATACACCATATAAACTTTGTCAGGCCCAAGCCTCATCGCTACGCGAGCCGCATCCATAGCGGTGTTGCCCGCGCCGAGCACAGCCACTCGTTTGCCTACGCGCACCGGCGTGTCGTACTCGGGAAACTTGTAGCCTTTCATCAGATTCACGCGAGTCAGGAATTCATTCGCGGAATAAATGCCCGCGTAGTTCTCGCCGGAGATGTTCAGGAAGTAAGGCAGCCCCGCGCCTGTTCCTAGAAACACCGCGTCGTAGCCTTCTTCGTCAAACAACTCGTCTACGGTTTCGGTCTTGCCAATCACTGAGCTTGTAACGAACTCGACGCCGATGTTTTCGAGTTGGCGAATCTCGATTCCGACGATGTCCTTGGGTAAGCGGAATTCCGGAATGCCGTAAGTAAGCACACCGCCGAGCTTGTGTAATGCTTCAAACACGGTGACCTTGTGACCCATTCTCGCGAGATCGCCGGCAGCGGTGAGCGACGCCGGGCCTGAACCGACCATCGCTACTTTCTTGGCTGTTGAAGGAGCGATGAATGGCGTGGCAAACTCGCCGCGATCGATTTGATAGTCGGAGACGAAGCGTTCCAGGCGGCCGATGCCCACGGAAGTGCCTTTGATCGAGTTGACGCATTTGGCTTCGCACTGGTCTTCCTGTTGGCAGACGCGGCCGCAAATTGCCGGCAGGCTGTTCTTCTCTCGAATGATGTCAGCGGCTGCGACATAGTCGCGTTTGAGAATGGATAAGATGAAATGAGGAATGTTGATTTCGACCGGGCAGCCGGCGATGCAAGTAGGGTTCTTGCAGCTTATGCAGCGTTGAGCTTCGAGCAAGGCCTGGTCTTCAGTGAAACCGATTGCTACTTCACGAAAGTTTCTGCGCCGGATGTCCGCTTCCTGACAAGGCATCGATTGGCGGGGCGCTTTCGGCGTGCGTTTGATTCTGATCTGTTGGGTTGCCAATTCGGGTTCCTCCGTCGCTGCTTCAATGAATGTCGATGAACCGCTGATTTACGCTGACTGCGTCTCGCTGATAGTCGCTGATCGGCGCCAATCTGCGAACCGTCAGGCAGCGAGAATCAGCGGTAATTCTCCCTGGGATTCACAACAATCTGTTCGCCGCAGCCGATTCATACCAAACCTTCAAACCTTGCGACCTGCTCGGTCTCGAACCGCTCCAGGGCGATCTTCTCTTCTGCCGCGTAAGCGCGATTGCGCCGGATCAATGTGTCGAAATCGACTTGATGCGCATCGAATTCCGGACCGTCCACGCACGCGAAGCGAGTCTTGCCGTCCACGACCACTCGGCATCCGCCGCACATGCCGGTGCCGTCAATCATGATCGGGTTCAGGCTCACGAGCGTCTTGATGTTGTAAGGCTCTGTAAGATCCGCCACCGCGCGCATCATCGGCATCGGTCCAATCGCATACACCACGTCAAAGGTGCGGCCTTCAAAAATCAAATCGCCCAGCGGATCCACGACCAGACCTTGCCGCTCGTAGCTTCCGTCATCGGTGACCACGTAGAGCTCGTCGCTGGCTTCGCGCATCTCGTCTTCGAGAATCAGGAGACTGTGCGTTCGGGCGCCGATTATCGAAACAACCTCGTTGCCCGCTTCCTTTGCCGCCCTGGCGATGGGCAGCACTTCGGCGGTCCCCACTCCTCCGCCAACGCACGCGACCGAACCGAAGCTGTCGATGGGTGTCGGGTGACCGAGCGGACCAATCACATCTGCAAGCTCATCGCCGGGATTAAGCGAGTTCAAAAGGCGAGTGCTCTTTCCGACGCCCTGGACGATCAGGGTAATGCTGCCGCGTTCGAGGTCCGAATCGACGATGGTTAGCGGGATGCGCTCGGCGTATTCGTTAGCTCGGACGACTACGAAGTTACCGGCCTTGCGTTTCCGGGCGATCTTCGGAGCTTCGATAATGAAGCGGCAGATGCCGTCGGCTATCGCGGATTTGTCGAGTATTTTGTTTGCCATCTATTCCTCTCTCAAGCCTGCTTGCCGGCGTCACCTGGTCGCCCATCGGGCCGTCAGTTTTGACGAGGGGCGCCCAAGGCCGGACGCCCCTACAGGCTCGATAAAAAGCGAGCAAGGACTGCTCGTGCTATCAAGGAATCTAAATGGTTTGAGTTAGATGGGGCTATGATGGGGGTCACTGCGCGTTGTGACGGCCGTCACATCGAGTCGTTGCGGGCGCGTGGGAACGAGAGTGTGAAAAGTCCCCGCGAATCCCACCAACGCAGAGACTGTGTGAAAAGTTCGTAGTCCGGCCTTCAGGCGGAAGTTTGTATCTGTATTTACGCCGGATTACGAACTTCCGCCTGAAGGCCGGGCTACGAACATTGCATTTTCACACAGTCTCTGCGTTGGTGGGATTCAGAACCGAGGCGGGCCGGCGTTGCTTTGTAGCGGAGTATGTACGATCAACCAACTGACCTCAAGTGGCGTTCTGAGCTGCGCGCGAACGCGAGGCCTCCTTCACCATCTCGCTTGCGGAGATGATCAGCTTCGCGATGTCGACCATTGGCGCGCGTTTGTCCTGACTCTGCTTTTGAATCAAGCGAAACGCCTCAGCCTCGCTCACCCTGGCTGAATCCATCAGGAGGCCCTTGGCTTTTTCAATGAGCTTGCGCTCGGCAAGCTTATCGCGAAGATAGTTGATCTCGCTTTCAAGCCAGAGGTGCTTCGCCTGTTGATGAGCGGCTACGGAGAACGCAGCGCAGATATCGTCTGCGCTCGCCGGACTCACCAACAGGACCTGCGCGCCGGCTTGCACCGCTCGCGCGCCGAGCGACGCGTCGGCCTCGGCGGTCAAAGCTACAATCGCCAGCGGACGCTTGGCTGAGAGTCGCTTCATCAGTTGCAGGCGTTCCTCGCGTTGATGCTGGACGTCAATCAAGACGATATGATCACCATCGGAAGCCGTGATGAATTCGACAAGCTGTTGATCTTCACTGAACTCCTGGTCTACCTGGTAACCAGCGGCTGCGCAGTCGAGAGCCAGCCTTTGACGCAACCCCGCTTCCGCGCTGAGAATGCACACCTTAATCGGAACTAAATCCGCTTGATGTTCCATCAACACCGACCTTTCTGAATGTTCTTCAACATCTGCAAAGTATGCGAATGTATGCGAATTCAATTTGCGTTTTTTGTCGTCTCCCAATCGACACGCCTGAGGCCGAGGCCTTTCAAACCGAAGAATCGTCGCAAGCGGCGGGCCATAAGCACATGTCCGGTGATCTTACTTGTTGCGGCGAGTTACAAGTGATCGTGGAATTTGAATCGGGTAAAGAGTACTGCGCTGCTGCGTAAGAAATTCCAGCGGGGAGCCCAAAATCTTGTTAACCTTGGCGCGTCGTATTGGTTCGCAAGCCCGGGCAGGTTTGTAAAAGCGAGCGTTCAGAGTACCGACTTTAGTCGGGCAGTGCTTTGTGAAAGAAATGCATCGATTCCACAAGGCACTGCCCGACTAAAGTCGGTACTCTGAACGCCCGCTCTGAAACGCCGGCTCTGAACGCGCTATGCGTGTTGCACTGCGTCTGCGAGTTTTATCAACGAAGCCTTGGCATCCCCGTAGAGCATGCCGCAATTTGGTTTGAAGAAGAGTGGGTTCTCGATGCCGGCGAAGCCTTTCCCTTTTCCGCGCTTCAGCACAACTACCCAGCGAGCCTTGTCGACTTCTAATATCGGCATTCCCGCAATCGGACTTTTTGGATTGTCGCGCGCATCGGGATTCACTACATCATTGGCGCCGATAACGACAGCTACGTCGGTTGCCGGAAACTCGGCATTGATCTGCTCGAGATCATAAAGCGACGAGTATGGCACATTAGCTTCAGCCAGCAACACATTCATATGGCCGGGCATGCGGCCGGCGACCGGATGAATCGCGTACTTAACAGTCACGCCGCGCGCCTCGAGTATGTTGGCAAGCTCCCGAACCGCGTGTTGAGCTTGCGCGGTAGCCATTCCGTAACCCGGAACGAAAATCACCTGACTCGCATACGCAAGCTGTACTGCCACGTCTTCAGCTTTGACTTCGCGCATCGAACCGAGCGCACCGGCGGTGCTGGCTTCTACCTCCGCTCCAAACGCTCCAAACAGAACGTTGGTTATCGAGCGGTTCATCGCCCTGCACATGAGAATCGAAAGAATAAAACCCGAAAAGCCGTCAAGCGTGCCGGCGATGATCAGGACGTTGTTTGAAATCGCGAAGCCGGTGGCCGCCGCCGCGAGTCCCGCATAGGAGTTCATCAACGACATCACTACCGGCATGTCCGCTGCGCCGATCGGCAAGACCAGCAACACACCAAACACAAAAGCGAGCCCGGCCATCGCATAGAAAAGCGAGTGCGCCGAAGGATCGTAGATCAGATAGCCGAACATCACGACGGTGGCAGCCAGCAGCGCCATGTTGAATATGTTCTGCCCGCGATAGGTGATCGGGGTGCCGCGAATCCAGTCCTGAAGCTTGATGAACGCCATCAGGCTTCCGGTGACGGTGATTCCTCCGAGCAATACCTCGAGGCTCAACGCAGTCATCTTGAAAGTGCCGACATCGGCGCCATGAAGGTAGTACTCAGAGACTCCAACCAGCGACGCCGCGAGCGCGCCAAACGCATGCGAGAGCGCGGTCCGTTGCGGCATCGCGGTCATCGGCACCCAGATGGAAATCGCGCCTCCGATGATCGAGCCGATAATCAAACCGGCTACGATCCATTCGTAGCTGACAATTTCCTTGTGAACGAGCGTGCCGACGATTGCCAGAAACATGCCGACTTCGGCGTAGATCATGCCTCGTCGCGCAGTCTCGGGATGGCTGAGGCCTTTGAGACCGAGAATAAATAGAATGGATGCCGCTAGGTAAGTGAGTTCGATTAGAAGACCCATCAGGCTCGCTCTTGCTCCTCTGTAGAGTCTTTCTTGTCTGTCTTCGCTGCGGGTTGCCTCTTGAACATCCTAAGCATTCGATCGGTGATCATGAAGCCGCCGACCACGTTTATCGTCGAGGCGGTCACCGCTATGAAACCGAGCCAGGTGCTGACCGTGTTGTAGTGCGCGCCGGCGGTAACAAGGGAACCGACCAGCGATATTCCGGATATCGCGTTGGTCGCCGACATCAAAGGGGTGTGAAGTAGCGGCGGGACTCGAGAGATGACCTGATAGCCGAGAAACGCGGCCAGCGCAAAGACGTACAGCCCGGCAATAATGACTTCAGTACTCACTATTCGTTTCCTCCACGCGAGTCCGACAAACTTCAGTTTGTCGCAGTTTCATACTGTCACCACCAAGCCGAACGACAAACTGAAGTTTGTCGGACGTCAACGCGCAGCGGTCTCGAGCGCTGCCCCAACTCGTTGATTGACGACCTCGCCGTTGTGCATTACGCACGTTGGGCCAACCACATCATCGTTCAGGTCGATTTTTAACTTACCGTTTTCGTCGATCAACAGCTTCACGAAGGCGGCGACATTGCGCGAATAAAGCTGGCTCGCGTGAACCGGCACGGTAGCGGCGAGATTCAGCGGCGACATTATCACCACTCCTTCTCGCTCGACTGTTTCTCCGGGTGAGCTGACCGCGCAATTCCCGCCCGTCGCTCCCGCGAGATCTACGATCACCGAGCCGGGTTTCATTTGCATAACCGCTTCTTCGGTTAGCAGCAGAGGCGCGGGACGCCCCGGCACTTGAGCCGAAGTGACGATAACGTCCGAGCCTCGGGCGTGTCTGGTTATCAATTCCCGTCCGCGCGCGAGCGCTTCTTCTGTAAGCTCGACCGCATAGCCTCCGGCGTCTTCGGTTTTGATTCCTCCGAGATCGACCTGCAAAAACTTCGCGCCAAGAGAGCGAACGTGTTCGCCTGCCGCCGCGCGAACATCGTAGGCTTCGACGACCGCACCCAGGCGGCGAGCGGTTGCGATGGCTTGCAGGCCCGCAACTCCGGCCCCGAGGACAAGCACTTTTGCGGGAGCGATCGTGCCGGCGGCGGTCATCAACAGGGGAAACATTCGCGGCAGGCGCTCCGCGGCCAGGACCACCGCCTTGTATCCGACAATCGTCGCCATCGACGAGAGCGCATCCATAGTCTGAGCTCTCGTCGAACGGGGAATCAGTTCCATGGCAAAGGCGGTGAGGCGGCGTTCCAGCAGTTGAATCATTGATTGCGGTTCGTCGAGCGGTCTCAGGAAACCAATAACCACAGCCCCCGGCTGAAGCAGAGCGATGTCGTCATCCGGAGGCCGGTTCACGCACAACAGCACGTCGGCGCTCTCGATAAGCGCGCGCCGGTCGCCGGCCACGACGGCGCCGACTTCGCTGTAACTCTGGTCACTAACACTTGATTGTTTTCCGGTCCCGCTCTCGATGTGGACTTCGACGCCCTGAGCGACGGGCGCGCGCACGGATTCAGGCATGAGCGCCGCGCGAGTCTCGCCCGCCGCCGCTTCTCGCAGAACTGCAATCTTCATCAAGGCTCCGTGACCTGGTTGGTTAACTCCGGCCTGCCGTGTTCAGGCTTTCGATGAACCACTGGTAATGAAACAAGAATATATCATCTCGCCCCTGCTTTTTGGAGTTGAATGTCGGACACCTCGATCGAATGAACCGTGAAGTCGAGCGCGGGAATATTCACGAGCGTCTCGGGTATTAAACCTGTGAACGACAATGTGCCGAAGATTACACGGCGAGTTTTCAGGAGGATTGTTAGATGCTAAAACGAACGCTCCTATCAGGCGGATTGCCTTTACGTGGACTTCAATTCCGGTTCCTTGCCGGGAGTGGAGCGAGACCGGCTACAAGGTCGGAGATCCTCAAGAACAAGTGGTACGCATCGATCGGCGACGGTTCGAATCCATACTTTTCATAGAACCGCCTGGCCGTATCATCCTTCGCGTGAACGATGATAGCGCGCAGCCCCGCGATGCCAGCAGCCTGAAGCGTTCGAAGGAAAGCGTCTTTGAGTAACGCAGCCCCAAGTCCCTGGCCTTGTTCGCTTGAATCTACCGCAAGTCTGGCCAGCAGCATTACCGGGATTGGATACTTCGCCAACCCGGCCTTCACGCTCGCGGAAGCTTCGTCGAGTGCAACGGAACCGTAAGCAAGCGCGTAGTACCCGACTACGCGGTTACCTCGAGTCGCAACGTAGGTGCGAGCGGCATTCTTTCTTTGATTCTGCAGAGCATACTGCTTCAGGTATTCGTTGAGCGGCTGAACGCCCGAATCGAATGCGTTTCGATCGTGCGACCGGGTTAGGAGAACTGGCGCATTCAACTGATCAGCGTTTGACATCGAACGGTCCGGGCCTGGTCAATAGCCGGCGCAGCGCGGGAATAGACTTCGGCGGGGCGTCCAGAGCGGCACAAAACTCCTTCCATTGTTTCCGGGGCAATGTGAACTGTGCCTGATCCGCAATCACCTGCTGCGCCGCCGCGAGCGACTGTTCAAGCACAAACTCGCTCATCGTGACTTCGCTGATGCGTGCTGCTTGCGCAATTACCCTCTTCTGGACCGCGGATGCCCGAATGCTTAACCGGGACACTCTCGGGGAGGATCGTGTTTTCGAGTCAGACGTGCTTGGCATAACCCCTCTCCTCGATATCTATTCCGATCACACTGAGCATCCTACCCTGCCGGACGTACGTTGTACACCCAAGCGTGTGATCCTGCTTGAAAAGCGAACCCGCTCCGTCATTGCTGCGACCTCATCTTGTCACTCTTGCTGCTCGCCTGTAACCTCTTCACGATGCCAGCCTGCCCTCGATGCAATAAGCGGCCAGCGAAGCGGTTTTGTCCCGCACTCAGGACAAAGATCTGCGCCGTCTGCTGCGCGACCGAACGAATGATTGAGCTCGCGTGCCCTGAGACCTGCTCTTACCTGATAGAGGCTCGCTCGAGCGCAAGCCAGCGTGAGAGGCTAATGCTACAAAAGGAGACGGCCGCTAATCCGGGCAATCTCAGCCTCACCGAGCGGGGCTTGCTGGCCCTCAACATGATCGAGCAAGCCATCGTCAACACTCAGCGCGGAGTTGAGGGGATTCGGCTTCGCGATCTGACCGATGAAGAGATTCTTGCGGCGGTCGAAAACGCCATCAAGAATGCCGAGACCGAAGAGAGCGGGCTGATTTACGAACACGGCGCCGGGTCGGCGCGCATCACGGAGGTTAGCCGGCGAATACGCTCGGGTCTGGACGAGATGAGCGCAAAAATATCCGCGGAAGCGCGGCCGCGACGCAGTGAAGCACTAAAGGCCCTTATCTTTACTCGCGAAGCGGTGAAGGCCCATATGCGGCGCGCTGCCGGCGATGCAGAGGGTTCGCGCGGCTACTTGCGCTATGTCACTTTGTTCTCGCCGTGGCCGGAGGAAGAGACCAGACCAATTCTTTTGTAGAATATTAGCTCGCGGGTGAAAATCATGCGGCTCTTGCCGTTTATGCCGAGACGCACGCAGATAGGGTTTCCCCCTATTTATCGCTTGCAGCCGCTATGCAGCGTGCTATAATGCGGCCCGTCATTGGGTATTGAGCGGAAGGGAAGTTCTCCCCAGTTCCCTGAAATCATAACGAAAAACTTAATTCTCGATCGGCAGTCAGTCAGTCGATAGTAGAAAGGCCCGCAGCCGAAGTCCTTGCCAAGTCGACAGCCGCGAGCCTTTTGGAACCCATCGCTAATGCAGATGCGACGGCTTGTAGCTTAGACGTGTAGTTGTCGGGAAAAGTCACCATTTTTTTTCGGCCTGCCTCGAGCACGTTCAAAGTCACGCGCGTCTGCATTCTGACCGGCGCGAGCAGTCTCCTCATCGAGGAAGCTCGCGCGGGAGATGCGGCCCATGCGCGTTCACACTACGGTTGCGATCCCCACTCCGAGGACAGAGGAACCGCACGGTTGGCGCCGGCTAGCCCGAATTCTCAGCGACGCAGCTCAATGGTTGTCGCAGCTCGTTTCTCGTCGATTCACGCCGAGTCTTTCGCGTCCCATTTATCTCCCGCTGGCCTGCGCCGGCATCTTCCTCCTTGCGCTCGGAGTCAGGGCCCTCCACTGGCAAGATAGCTATTCCGAATTGGCGCAGAAGGGTCAGTGGATGGCCAATCATGCCCGGCATTACAAGACAGAGGCCCGGCGAATGTTGAAGGAGGGTGGAATCCTCTTTCCTCGCGAAGCTGTTGATCCGGGCGATGCGAGGTTGATCCTTCACCCGCCCGGATACCCGGCATTCATTGCCGGAGTCTTCTCGGTTGCGGGAGACTCGGACTTTGCACTGACGCTGGCGCAAATCATTTTCGACTCGATATCCGCCGTGCTCATTTTCATGATCGCAGCGGAGTTCTTTAACTATGCCGTGGCGACGATCGCCGGCGCGCTGGCAAGCCTCTCGCCTCACTTTGCGCACTACTCATTATGGACCTCGCCCGATACGCTGTGCGTACTGCCGATTCTTGCGGCGGTCTATCTTACGATCAAAACGATCAGGCGTCCCCGGCTGCTGACTATCATAGCCGCGGGTGCGATGGTCGGCTTGTCGTGCTGGCTCCGCGCGAACGCCTTGCTGCTTGCTCCATTCCTAGCGATAGCAGTTTCTCTGATGATTGAGCGAGGACGGCGTTTGCGCTTTAGTGCGGCGCTTATTGGCGCGACTGTCTTGGTGGTTTCGCCTATCACCATTCGCAATTGGGTCCTGTTTCATCACGTCATCCCCATCTCAATCGCCGGCGGCGAAAACCTGCTGGTGGGGATCGCCGATTTTGATAAGGAGAACAGGTTCGGTATGCCCGCCTCAGACGCAGAGGTTGGGCCCAAAGAGGCCGTGTGGTACAACCGGCCGGACTACGCCCGCAGCTTATGGCTGCCCGATGGCGTGGAACGCGATCAGGCTCGTTTCACTCGCGGACTCGAGGTTATCAGGGCGAATCCCCGCTGGTATGCGGGAGCAGTTCTTCAACGTGCATTCTTCATGTTGAGGTACAACGAATTCGGCCGCCGCCGCGATTGGCCTTTCAGTACATGCAATGTGCCCATCGTAGCGGCGGAACCCGCCGTAATGCACCTGCAGTCAAATAGCAGCGATCATCAGCCGGAGTGGTCGGGCTCATTGAAGGACCTGTCCGTCGAAGGCTCATCTGTCGTTTCACCTTACGCAGATGTCGCTGCCGATCAGGGAAGCCAGATCCTGCGAATCACCGCTGACGATTCGCAGTTCGGAGACCAATTCGCCACCACTCCTATCGCTGTCACGCCCGGATCGGACTATCTGCTGAGGCTTCACGCAGCGACCGAACGCCGGTCGGCTGCAGTGAAGGTGACAACCTCAGACCTCCGGATCGCGCTCGCGTCGGAAATCGTCGCCGGCAACGTCTCTTCGGTGAATCTGAGGAGCGGGTTGGAAGGAACAGACAAGACCGAGGCGCCCATCGATTCAGTCCGAGATCGATTGGCCGTGGTTCAGATTATGTTTGCCGCGGGCGATCGCAGCGACGTTCGAGTTGTGATCAGCAACAACGGAGCCTCCGCCGGTCGCTCTGTGATTGAGGTTGGCCAGATCGAGCTGTTCCGGCT
Source organism: Blastocatellia bacterium (assembly GCA_035607285.1). GTDB lineage: Bacteria > Acidobacteriota > Blastocatellia > UBA7656 > UBA7656 > Onstottus_A. The sequence goes on from DATNBZ010000028.1 coordinate 19,846, forward strand.
TGGCGAAACGCCCTACCGATGGACTCGTTATCCTCGTTCTGTAATCCGGGGAATTCAAAAGAATCTCTTTAAGACGAACGTAATGCTGCCCCTGGTAATCGTCGGCGCGCTGTTGCTGATTGCAGCTCGAAAGAGCGCGGCGCTTGTTGTGCTGTTGGCGGTGCCCGCCTACTACATCGTTGCGCAGTCTCCGTTGAGCACAGAGTACCGTTACATACTCCCAATTCACTATTTTCTTTTTGTGTTGGCGGCGGTGACGCTAACCGCTCTCGTAGCGGCGATAACGCACGGGTCAAGACGGACTTTGATGTGGTCCGCTCTCGGGGCTCGAGGTCGCGTCAGAAATGAAAGTCTGATTGGAGGTACGTGATTTGAGCGGCAATTCATGGCGACTGACTTTGCCCTCGCGGGGAGCGATCATGCGAGCGCTTTTATTTGCGTTAGCGTTAGCCTCACTGGCTTACGCGGTGGTCACAGCGCCGAGCGTTGGCATCGATCTGAGGTTCTTTCAGACTGGGGCGCGGGAGTGGGCTGACGGAGTCTTTCAGATCGGCGCCGGCGTTGTTGGTGTCTACACTCCTTTTCTGCTGCCGATGCTTTTTCCAATCGCGTACGTGCCTTTTGACACGCTCGCCGTGTTATGGCTTGCGCTGAACATAGGCTCGGGAATGCTGAGCCTGCATTTCGCCAACAAGCTATGGGGAGAGCGCTGGCCCCTCAGGGCTCGTCTCGTCCTGGCAGCTTTCTTGATCGCGTCGGCTCCGTTCCGCGTGACATTGCGCAATGGACAAATCAGCTTGATGGTGATGGCGTTGTTGCTGGGGGCGTTGCTGGCACGAAAGAAGAATAAGAACTTTCTTGCAGGCGCACTGCTCGGCCTGTCGTTGTGCAAGTACACTCTGACGCTGCCCTTCTTTTTGTATTTTGGTTGTAAGAGAGAATGGAAGCTTATTTCAACAGCGGTGCTCGTACCAATGGCTCTTACCGAAGTCTTTGGGTGGCGGCTTGGCCTCTCGTTGGTTGGAGTAATAGAGCAGTACATTCCTCTTGCGGGCCAGATCCTGTTTTCAGGCCTGCCTGGCCGCACCGGAACCACCGAGATCAAGATGTTGTTTCTGGATTTGAGCGGCGGCAACGAATGGTTTGCGGCGATTATTACATTAATCTTATCGACAACCGCGTTGGCGTGTATGGCGATAATGTTTATCAGAAAGCCACGATGGGAGACGGCTCATTTTGCGGCGCTCGCGCTGTTCAGCCTGTGGTCGGTCTATCATCGAACTTATGACTCGGTCCTGTGCCTGATCGCCGCGGCCATGCTGACGGATTTTTTGATTAAGAAGAGATTCGTCGCGTTCAGCCGGTTCTGGCTCGGAGCGCTTGCCTTATTTGTCATTAGCATACCCGGACTGCTTGTCGACCGGCTAAAACTGGACGCGGCCAGGTTCGCAAGAAATCCTTTCTTTCTGCTCGGCTTGCACATCGAGCGAATCCTGGTGTTCGCGCTTTTCTGGTCGGTGCTGTTTCTCATGTGGAAGACACGCGAGATGGATGACTCGGTTATGGTAGATCGCGAGGCTATTGTAGATCGCGAGGGTGAGGGGGCACTCCTCGTCACCGTTGCTGTTTGATACCGGCATCTTCAAGCGCGTCGTTGAGGTCGGTCGCGGCGCTGTCGATCTGGTGTTCGGTTTCATCGTCGCTCGCGCCCGAAGCTGAGATCAGTATCCGGAACTTTACGTCCGAACCGAAGTGACTCGCGCGCGATTTGATGTACACCTCCGGATGGGCTAACGCAACCTTCCGCAAAGCCGGCGCAAGTTCGGACTCATCACCGCACTCAACGACCAGTTGACGTTCGCGATAGCTTCCCCGACCGAAAACACCGGTTAGCAGAGTCTGGAGGGGACCTTCTATTATTGTCCTCAGTTCAGCAGGCACGCCGGGCAACGAAACGATGCGAGCGCCTCCGAATTCAAGTACCACCGCTGGCGCTGCTCCCACCGGATTCTCGATCGGGAGAGCGCCTTCGGGCAATCGAGCCATTTTCAACCGCGCATCGCTCATTTCCGGGCCAGGCACGTAGCCTTTCGAAGCGAGCTGATGATAGCGGCCGGCAACGATCCTCTTCGCGGCTTCGTTCATCTCGAGCCTGAGGTCAGCGAACTTCGCGATAGCCGCGAGAGTAAGGTCATCATCAGTCGGGCCGAGGCCGCCACACGTGAAGATCAAGTCTGCGCCGCGCGCGACCGAAGCGCGCACCTCCTCGGCTATGTCGTCGATTTCGTCGCGCACGACGGCTACGTGTCTCACGCGCCCGCCCATGCCTCGAACTACACGGCAGAGGTAATTCGAATTCGTGTCTTCGACGAGTCCAAGCAGGATCTCGTTTCCGATCGTGAGGATCTCGACGTTTATCACGCGTCGATTATAGCAAGGCGGAAGTTAGAAGGCGGAAGGCGGAGACTTCTTTGCGAGCTTTGCGGTCCTTTGCGTCTTTGCGTTGAGTATTCTGGTTTCGAATCAGAATACTCAACGCAAAGACGCAAAGGACCGCAAAGCTCGCATCGAAAGCACGAGACACTGCCCGACTAAAGTCGGTACTCTGAACGCCCGGTTACTTCTGACCTCTGACCTCTGACCTCTGACTTCTGACCTCTGACCTCTGACTTCTGACCTCTGACCTCTGACTTCTGACCTCTGACCTCTGACTTCTGTCCCTTGGCATCTTTTTTTCGTTTTTGAGTGTCAAAGGAGAGGTAGGGCTGGGCGCTCGGCTGATTTGGTTCGTGCGGCCACGCCTGTTTCGCCCTACCACCTCATTTCGCATCCTGTGTACCGGAGAAGATACTGGAGAAAGAAAAATGAAGAAGACGAACATTTTCCTGGGCGTTTCGATCGCATTGCTGTCACTTGCTCTGACCGGTTGTCCTGAACGCATTCGCATCGGAGACATCAGTCGGGATCCGGGTCGCTACCACGACAAAGAAGTTACGGTAGCCGGCCGCGTCGTTCGTTCATATGGCGCCGCGGGCGCGGGCGTTTATGAAGTCGATGACGGCACGGGCACTATTTGGGTAGCCACGGAAAAATATGGAGTCCCAACCAAAGATACTTACATTGGAGTGACTGGTCGTGTGGTTCCGGGCGTCACGTGGGCCGGTAAGAACTACGGAAACGGGATGCGAGAAACACGGCGTCGCACTCACGATACGAGGTAAGGTTTCGGGTTCAGGGTTCAGGGTTCCGGGTTCGCGGTTCCTGGTTCAGAGTTCAGAGTTCAGAGTTCAGGGTTCAGGGTTTCTGGTTTCCTAATGAATCGCTAAGCAGGACCAGGAACGCAGAACCCGGAACCCTGAACTCTGAACCCGGAACCCGGAACCCTGAACCCTGAACTCTGAACCCTGAACCCTGAACCCTGAACCGTGAACCCTGAACCCTGAACCCTGAACCCTGAACCCTGAACCCCCGAACCCTGACCCATTTCAATCTGCTCCCGACAGAGCCTCGTGGCCGGTGACCGCCTCGAGTTCTTTCTCTTCTGCTTTCCATTCAGCAGTGCGAAACGCGCCTTCCCATCTGGCGATGACCACCGTAGCCAGGCAGTTGCCGACTACATTCATAGCAGTACGACCCATGTCCATGAGTTCGTCCACGCCCAGGATTATGATCACGCCTTCAGCCGGAAGACCCAGCGAATTAACCGTGCCCAGCAGGATCACCAGCGCCGCGCGCGGCACTCCGGCCACGCCTTTTGACGTGAGCATCAAAGTGAACACCATTGTGAGTTGCTGCCACCACGACAGATGAACGCCGGCGGCTTGCGCTACGAAGACCGACGCAAGCGACAGGTATACCGTGGTCCCGTCGAGATTGAAGCTATAGCCGGTCGGGAGCACGAACCCGACGATCCGGCGAGGCACTCCCAGGCGACTCATATTTTCCATCGCTCGC
>DATNBZ010000034.1:0-3610 GCA_035607285.1 Blastocatellia bacterium
ATCGATTCAATCACGGCCAAAGCGGCGTCGCGGAGTACCTTGCCGGCGCACTCCAAATTAAGACAGCGCCCTAACTTCGACTCATTAGTATTCTCATCGCTGATTGCTTGAGAGCCTGGCTCACGGCGGTGCTTTTGGCAATGTGTCGAATCTCGGACTCCGGAAGAGTCGGAAGAAGCTTCAACGCGAGCGACGGCGCTGTTCGCGGGTTGTTCACCAGAGCCGATCGTATCTCCTGATTGGTTGACCATTGACTCGTCTTCGCAATCTGATCGGCGACCATCGCCGAGATCGAAGTCATCCTCGCTATGCGCAAGACCTCTTCCGTAGTTATTCGGGGATTCTTGAGCAGGTAATACAAAATCTGCGGATCGTTTTCCTGTATCAACACCGCTCTCTCGCTTCGGTCCGTTTTGGTGGCGAGAATAATCTTCTCAGCGTAAGAAAGCGCACGAACCCGATCCCACACGCTTGTTTGTTTCCCGGCGGCGACTTCCGCCTTTTCATCGAGTGTCGTTTCATCGCGTTTCTTTTCATCGACCGTCGTTTCATCGAAAGCGCTGGCCTTTGTCGTCAGGCTCGAAAGAATCTCCCCCGGGTTCGCTTCAATCGAGACTGCAAACGCTCCGTCGAAGAGTCGCACGACTGTTGCGCTGGTCGCGAAAGAACCGCCGTCGCTCAGCCTGAGGTTGAGTTGAATCGTGGACATCTCCGCAGGTTTCTCGGTTGAAGGGAGAAACAACCCGCCCGCGCGGAGGTTTGCTTCGAACTCGCGTCGAAGCTCCTCTTCACTGTCGAATTCGACGGCGAAGGTTTCGATGGATTCTTTAGTGACTTTCAAAATATCTCCGGCGCCTCGTTCATCGAGTCACTTCGGCTTCAGAGATTTCTCTTCCAAAACTCGAGCATCGTCCGGTAGAGGTGGACAGTAGCCGCGCGATCGCCGATGTCATGCTTTCGCATTGGGTAGATCATCATGTCAAACATTTTTCCGTGCTTGATAAGCGCGTCGATAAACGCCTGGGTGTTCTGCGGGTGCACGTTGTCATCGTAGGTCCCATGCACAAGCAGTAACCGTCCGTGCAGATCGCCGGCGCGCTTGACGAGAGATGTCCGCGCGTATCCGTCGGGGTTCTCCGCCGGCGTTTGCAGGAACGCCTCGGCCCACTTCGAATCGTAATAGCGCCAGTCGGTGACTGGCGCTACAGAGATGCCGGCTTTGAACTCAGTCGAGCGCGTCATCAGATTGAGCGTCATGAACCCGCCGTTGCTCCATCCCCAAACCCCGATTCGTCCGGGGTCTACCCACGGCTGCGCCTTAAGCCAGCGAGTGGCGTCGAGCAGATCCGATGTCTCCGGCTCGCCCACCTTTCCTACAACCGTGTTCTCGAGCCGCTTGCTGATCCCCGTCGCCGAACGATTGTCTACTTTGACCACAACGTAGCCCTCGTCGAGTAGCAACTGATAAAAGAGCAAATCGGATTGCCACGCGTTGAGGACGCTTGCCGAAGACGCGCCGCCGTATACGGCCAGAATCACCGGATGCCTGCGATCGGCCCGGAAATTCCGCGGCTTAAGCACCCGCGCCGGCATCGGGAACCCGTCAGCCGCCGCAATGGTCAGTAATTCCGGATACTGAAAATCGAACCGCGCCAGCAGCTCCGTTCTGGGAGATGCGATCGATTGTTGCCGCGAGCCGTCCGCCCGATGAAGTGTGAGCGAGGGCATAGTCCTGATATCCGAGAAGCTGTCGAGATAGAACCGCGCATCGGGCGACATCGAAATCCGGTGAACCCCCGGCTCCGATGAGAGCCGCATCAGCCCGGACCCATCGAATCTTATTCGGTACAGATCGCGTTCGATTGACGATCGCTCCATTGCCGTGAAATAGAGCCAGCCATTTGTCTCATCGATGCCCGAGACGGCTTGCCTGACCCAAAACACGCCGCTGCCGGACGAGGCCAGTGCCCACGAACCATGTGTAACTTGATTCACCAGCCGTCCATCCATCGTGTAGCGATAGAGGTGATAGTAGTCGTCGCGTTCCGAGGCCCAAAGAAAGTGCCGCCCATCCTTGAGGAAATGCAGATCGTCGTGAATGTTGATCCAGCCGGCATCGGTCTCAGTCAGTATTCTGGTCGACGCGCCCGTCTTCCGATCCGCGAAATACAACCCCAGTTCGTGTTGATCGCGCGTCAAAGTCTGAACGCTGACTCGCGTCCCTTCGGGCAGCCACTTAACGCGAAGGATCAACTCGAACGGCCGGTCAATTATGCGCACCCACGTCGTGTCTTCCCTACCGCGCTTGCCGGGTGCGGGCTTACCCACTTCCACGATTCCCACTCGCACCTTGGGATTTGGCTGGCCGGCCTTCGCGTAACGCTGTTTGATCACCCGAGTCGTATCGGGCTGAAAGTCGACGAAGTAACTGACGGGCACCGCCGATTCATCCGTCTGTAGATAGGCCAGGGCTGACGAGTCCGGCGACCACCAGTAACCTATGTCACGCCTTCCAAAAATCTCCTCCCAGTAGAGCCATGAATTAGTTCCGTTCAAAGTCGTTTCGGAGCCATCGTAAGTCACCCGCTTCTCCGCCTTCGTGTCGAGATCGATCACGTAGAGATCGTTCGAGCGAACAAACGCAATCAGCTTGCCGTCGGGCGAGAAACCCGGCGACCGCTCTTCTGCTTCGGTACTGGTGAGGCGCGCGAAACGCGCAGCACCCAGCTCGAGCATGAAGAGATCGCCGCCGAATAAATACACCGCTCGGCGCCCCGCCTGATCGAACGCCTGCGGCCACTCGAGCGTCTGCCTGGACTCAGACGCGGGCAGCAGCGCGTTGAGGCTGGCGACGGCGGCAGCCATTTCAAACGCTCGACGGCGTATGCCCGTCGACGGATCCATCAGCTCGAAGGCCCGCTCCGATTGCGGCTTGCGCGCGTCGTACAGCAGGAGTGAGCCATCCATTAACCACAGGTGTGACGGCAGGCTGGCGACCTGCCGGCCCTCATCGCCGTAGATCCACTCAACCGTAAGCGGGGTCGTTTGGCGAACGCCTGCTTGATTGGACGGAGTCTGAGCTATGGCGGCCGAGACTCCTAAGATTGCCCACAAAAGGGCTGCAAGTCTAAGTGGTCGAGTTCGCATTTCTATCTACTCCTGATGGGAGCGCATTGCGGCGCATCTTTCACGCAACTAAGACTTCAGGCGGCTGAATAAGCGGGGCAATACTAAGCCAATCCAAAATTGTGATCAAGTTCATACTCAGCTTTTCGGCGCCAGTTTTTCGCGCATACCCGCCTCGTCAGAGGTGGGTATGAACCGCCAGCAAAGTGGAGAAATAATTATGCGATTCCAAAAGGGCCAGCAGAGCGCGGAAATCTGACGCGCACCCGATACTTAGGTGTCTGAAGGCTGCGAGTAAGGACTCTATGATATATTTCCGCTTCGCCGGCTGCGCGCCCACAGGTCAGCGGTGCCTTAATTTGGAGTGCGGCGGCAAGGTACTCCGCGACGCCGCTTTGGCTAGTGATTGAATCTATTGCGAACGGAAAGCGGCGTCGCGGAGTACCTTGCCGCCGCACTCCAAATTAAGGCACCGCGCACAGTT
>DATNBZ010000064.1:0-3031 GCA_035607285.1 Blastocatellia bacterium
TGTTTAGAGCCGTCAACAGTCGACCTTAACATTTCCAATTGCCTGAAGTTTTCGTACAGGAGAAAGAATCATGATCAAGCAAATGAATACTGACGCAGAGATCAGAGCAACGTACCCGGTGATGAGTCAGTTGCGATCTCATCTATCGGAGGACCAATACCTCGCAGCCGTGCGGCGCCAGGAAGACAATGGCAATTATCGTATCGCCGCGGTCGTTGATGATGCGGGAGTCGCGAAATGTGTCGCGGGCTACAGGCTGACTGAATGTTTGTGCTGGGGTAAGTTCATGTACGTTGACGATCTGGTTACGGATGAGCAGGCCCGCTCAGAACATTACGGTCAGAAGATGATGGCGTGGCTGGTGGATGAGGCACGGAAGAATGACTGTAAGCGGGTACATCTCGATTCGGGCGTTCAACGACACTCTGCGCACAGGTTCTACCTCCGAGAGAGGATGGACATTATCGCCTACCACTTTGCGATGGCCATCTGAACAAGTTCATCTCTCTGTCGTCCGTGGTTAATAATGCCTGAGACAAAACCAGCACAGAGAAGCAGCCGCGATTTCGAAGATCAAGCTGAAGCTTGCTTGCTTTGCACAAAAAGTACGTGTATGCGAGAAAATTACTCACGCAAAGGCGCAAAGCGCTGCCGCGCTTCTAAGGCCTTCTTTGCGGCTTTGCGCCTTTGCGTCAAAAATAATCCCCCTCCACCAAGTGCTTTAGTACTTTTCGGGCGGAGCCGCTTGAGCTTTAACTATCCATCGAACCATCCAGACGATTTAAGGTCGCCAATATGATCGAACGACAATTGCGTGTAATGAAATTCGGAGGCCCTGAGCCTGGAGAGCGAAGGAATCAAGATCATTACGTTCGGACATGGGACTTCAGAAGCAACATCTCTGTGGTCATCGAAGCAGCCGCGGTGCGTCGCGCCCTGGCCGCGCTTCATAGTGAGTTTCGGTTGGGAGCACTAACTCCCATGCCGCTTATAGGAGTTGACTTATGCAAGACGTACAGGCAATCCGCGATTTCTATTTGAGCAACCGTGAACTTAACAACAATATCTACCAGATCTGGGAAGCAGGCCGAGCCTTTAAGGACTCGGTCACGCCCTCGACCTGGTGTGATGACTATCGCGAATGGATGGTCCGGTTCATCGAAAGGCAGGTGATGTGGAATGTGTCCAAACACATTCTCAGCATCGGCTGCGGCAACGCTTTCGTCGAACGCGATCTCTGCCAGATGGGCTACTCACTATTCTCGATAGATATCAATGCGAGCGCCGTTGAGTTGGCGAGAAGCAAAGGAGTGCCGGCCCAGGTGGCTGACTTTTACACGTGGGAGCCGGAAGAAGAGAATGTAGATCTGATCTACGGCGACGGCGTGTTGGGTCACTTTTATTTGGAAGATTCGCAATGCCAGACCGCGCTCGCGCGTTTGCATAGCTGGCTCAAGCCGAGCGAAGGCATCATCGTGATCTCCAACGACGCGAGCAAGGACGGGCAGGCCGTGGTGTCAGCGCCAGGCGTGAAGGGGTTTTATCACTTCTCCGAAGATTGGGTGATATCGCAGTTGAAGAGCGCCGGGTTCAAGCTGATTGAGTCAGCAATCTATACGTATGGTCGCCCGATCTCCGGGAAACGCAACCGCCTGGTCGTCAGCGCTCGCGCATGAGTTCGCGCAGATAAATGCGGGTTCAATGCGGGACGTCGCATTGGCGAAAGCGCCGACAAGTCGGCGCACTCCATAGAGGTTTTACAGACGATCGGAGTTGAGGTATGCCAATATCAGCATCATTCGAAGCGCGGCTGCTGCACTCACTGCCGGCGATCATTAAACATTTCGGCACGCCATTTCACATTTACGACGAAGCCGGAATCGTGGCAACAGGGGAACGTATGAAGCAGGGATTTGCCGGCATCGATTTCTGCGAATACTTTGCCGTCAAAGCGCTCCCCAATCCCGCCGTTCTCGCTCTGATGGCCCAGCTTGGTTTCGGCTTCGACTGTAGCTCGCTGCCGGAAATCGCGATGGCCCGCGCAGTCGGAGCAGTCGGCGAAGATATTATGTTCACTTCAAACAACACCTCACGCGCAGAACTCCAGACCGCGACCGATATCGGTTGCATTCTGAATCTGGACGATCTCCGTTTGATCGATAAAGTGAAAGACTTTCCTGAGTTGATCTCGTTTCGTTATAACCCCGGCGAGCAGCAACGCGGCTGCGACTTGATTGGCCGGCCGCTGGAAGCCAAGTTCGGCGTTCGTGACGATCAGGTGGTTGAAGCTTATCGTCGCGCGCGCGCACGCGGCGCCACACGCTTTGGCTTGCACACGATGATCTGCTCGAACGAATTGAACTACCAGCGCATGGTGAATACCGCGAAGCTACTTCTCGGAGTGATCGCGCGTGTGCGCCAGGAGCTCGACATTACTTTCGAGTTCATCAACCTGGGAGGCGGCATCGGCATTCCTTACCGGCCACAAGAGGAGTCGTTTGATATCGAGTCGCTTGGCATCGAGCTCAAGCAGGTGCTGGATGATTTTGTTTCACAATATGGAGTACCGGCGCCGAAGATTTTTCTTGAATCCGGCCGTTACATGACAGGGCCGCACGGAGTGTTGGTCACAAGCGTCATCAACCGTTACTCGAAATGGCGCGAGTATGTCGGTGTTGATGCGAGCATGACTGCGCTCATGCGGCCCGCCTTGTATGACAATGCTTACCATCACATTACGGTGCTTGATGCAGCTGACCGTCCGCATGAAGTTGTCGACGTGGTCGGCTCAATCTGCGAGAACAGCGATAAGTTTGCCATCCAACGATCACTTCCCAAACTCGAGGAGGACGACGTCCTGATCATTCACGATACAGGCGCGCATGGTCATTCGATGGGTTTCAATTACAATGGGCGCTTGCGGCCCAAGGAACTGTTACTACGCGAGGACGGGAACGTCGAATTGATTCGGCGTGCGGAAGAGTTGGAAAAGGATTACTTCGCCACGCTTCGTTTTGAAGAGCAGGTGTTA
>DATNBZ010000081.1:0-36356 GCA_035607285.1 Blastocatellia bacterium
GTGGGTCCTCGGCAGCAGTCATTCCGGAAATTGCCAGATAAGGACCGCCAATCAGACTCAGACGCAGCGATGCAATCGTGACCTTGCGGCCGAGCGTCTCGGATAGTCTGGCTTCGACCTCGCTCTTAAGTGGGGAAAGAGGCACAAGAGGAGTCGCGGCTACCACGACCGCTATGATTGCGATCAGTAGCAGCAGCTTGCTCAAACAGCCTCTCTTTTTTGCCATGTAGTCTCCAGCGCGAAATGTTTGCCTGGGTGTGGAGGTCTTTGCGAACCCGAATAAGTTTCCTTGAAACGTCCCTCCGCGCGCCGCAGTTCGCACGGGAACCTCGCACAGCTTAATGCAGATCGGGCTTCGATGTCAGGTTTCGATACGCTATTCTCGCCCCGCGAGGTGTTTATGCAAGCTGCGCGCCCCCGCCCGGGCCTGGGCGGCCACACAGGGCCGGACAGTTGTGTTTTCGAGTTCTGCTTTACACCACTGGGCTTTCCTCCTAATATCAACCCGCAATCAAGAATATCCTGGAATTCAATTCAGAACCGATTGAACCAGACATTTATCAAACGGGGAGTAAGCAAATGAACGACAGCAGGAGCACCGAACCAGTTGCTGTGCTGATCGAATTGCTCAGATCTTCGCTGACGCCCAGCGGTGCGCAATCATTCGGACATCTCGTACTGTACACATCATTCGGAGTTGTGCGCGGGCGGACTGGATTGGCTTTCACGCAAGAAGCAAAAAAGAACGATGACGCCGAAACGGGATGGCCCGGTGCGGTGATCGCGCTCAACGAGGTTACCGTCGAACACTATTCTAATCACCTCGCGAGCGCGACTTTTGACAGGTTGTACGTCAAGCTATCCGACGTGCAGGGCTTCGCATTGGTCGGCAATCAAGGGCAGGGCTAGTAGTCATGCTCACCTGCACGGGCGGCTCTCCGTGGCCGCCCCTCTTTCTGGCATGACATTTCGCTTCGGCAAGAGGGGCGGCCACGGAGGGCCGCCCGTACAGGTGTTCATCGGATTGACGTATCGGAGTGAGGTTGTTAGTTTCTTGGTAACCGGAAACGCAAAGGACTGGAGGAAATATGATTAAGAAAGCTTTTGTTATCGGAACGGTTCTTCTCATGGCCGTCGTTGCTCTCGCAAGAGAGGGCAAGGAGGTCAAGCTGACTGGCTATGTCATCGACAACGCGTGCTCGGCGCGCGCAGCCAGTGAGAATGGTGCTGAAAAGGTCAAGAACCACACGGTCAAATGTGCGATGATGCCCAGTTGCGCCAAGAGTGGTTACGCCGTGTTCGCCGACGGCAAGCTCTACAAGCTTGATGAAGAGGGGAACAAGAAGGCCGCCGACATCCTGAAGAACACCAAAGCCGAAAAGGGTGTGCAGGTTTCCGTCGAGGGAACCGCCGACGGCGAGACGCTCAAAGTTAAGAGCATTTCAGAAGTTGCCGGCGGCTAGATCGACAACCACGTAGCACAGACTTTAGTCTGTGTCAGGTTTAAGGCGGGGATGCACTGAAAAAAACCCGGCCAGACACAGACTGAAGTCTGCGCTACTTTACTCTCATAACCACCAACGTAAGATCATCGTGGGGCGCCACGTCCCCACACCACTCAGCCACGCTTCGCACTATCTTCTGGCTAAGCTCCTGCGTCGGCAGGTGCATGGACAGGTCGATTACCTGCCGCAGTCTTGATTCTCCAAACTCCTGATCATCGGCGTTGCGAGCTTCAGTCACGCCGTCGGTGTAGGCTACAAGCAGATCTCCGCTTTGGATCTTGATCGTCTCCTGTTCGTATACGCAATCGCTGAACGCGCCAATGATCGGGCCTCCCGTGGTCAGCAGCCTGAAGTCTGTCTCTTCGTGCTTGCCCTCATCTCCTTCTTCTGCGAGCACCTCGTGGTGCGCGCTCGTCCCGGAGAATCCTACGCTCTGAACCTTAACCGTGGCGGCAGCTCGAATCAGCATCGGGGGATTATGCCCGGCATTCACGTAGGTCAGCAGGTTTGTTTGCTCATCAAACTGAGCGTAAAAGAACGTAGCATAGCTTGCCGCGTCGGTTGATACGTGCAGCAACCGGTTCATCGAAGACACAAGCTCGGTGAGGTTTCCATTCACTGTAGGAGCCTGGCTTCTTAACGAAGCTTGTACGGTGCACATCAGCAACGCCGCTGAAATTCCTTTGCCCGCGACGTCGGCTACTGCAATGCCAACCTTACCCTTGTCCAGCAGAATGAAATCGTAGTAATCACCACCGACTCCGCGCGCGGGGTGACAAACTCCCGCAAGCTCCAACGAAGCCAACTCAGGCGGACACGCGGGAAACAATCTCTGTTGCACCGTGGTCGCTATTGCAAGCTCGTGTCTCAGCCGCTCCTCAACCGCGATCTCCTGCACAAGCTCGGCGTTTTGAATCGCGAACGCCATCTGCAATGCGACCGCCATGAGCAGATGCCTGTCGTCCCGAGAGTAAGGGAGGTCTCCCAGACGCGGGCCAAGCGAAACAACACCCAGCAGTTGATCCTTGGTCGCAACCGGAAGCAGCAGCGCCGAGCGAACGCGGCGCAGAGTCGCGTTCTCGCGTCGACGCAGATCGTTCATCGCGAGCTCCGTGTCCAGAAGGTCCTGCGCCCACGGACTGTAACGATCAAAGTCCACCGGAAGCGGAGTAGTGAACCTGCTCATGCGTTGGACCAACTCGCCATCCGCTGACAGAGTCAGGCTCGGGTCTCGTCCGGAAGTAATCAATCCATCGCTGCCGATCAGGGACGAGATCGCGGAGGTGTAATCCTCCGTCTCCTGATCGCGCAGGAATATCGTCACGTTCTCCGCGTGGAGCGCGTCCTGGATCTTGGCAACCGCGCGTTCCAGCAATTGCTCGACGGTCGAGACCTTGCGCATCTCCAAACCGAGTTCTGAAAGGACCTGTTGGGCATCATAGGCTTCGCGAAAGAACCTGCGATCTATGATCGGCATTACACGCTGGTTCAGGAACGTGAGGCCCGCGATCGCCAGCGCGGTGGCGGCCATCGTCACGACTATGTCGGCGCGTTGCCCGAGGTTATCGATCGCAACCAATCGCGTCCCCGTCAACAGAAAACTCAGAACACCGAACACGACCAGTGCTTGTACGATGATGAATCCGCGTGAGACCAGCAGGTAGCGGACGCCGCGCCGTAGGATCAGCCTGACAGGAATAACCTGATGACGAACGATGGCGTACGCGAATGAAAGCGGAAAGAGCGGAAACGCCAGCAGAGACGCTACCACGAGCCGTTGCCCGAGCCTTGGATATTTCTCAGGCAGGTTGAAAAGTATCGCGAGCCCGATCGTAATAAACATCGGCAGGAATCCCGCGATGCTGCCCGCTACTACCACGCGCATCTTTCGTCGCGAAGCCCTTCCAGCTTGCCGATAGTTGAACAGCAGGGATAAGAGCCCCCCAACAATGTACGCTACCGCTACCGCGATGCAGATCAAGGTTATCGCGGGAACACGAAAAGCCGGTTCGTCGTTGGGCGAGAACGCCGCCAAAATATTCAGCAGAGTGAAATAGGGAAAGATCGTGAGGAGCTGCGGCAAATACAGATAACCCTCGAGCCGTGGCACTCTTTGGAGCAGGACTGATGGTTCCGGAAAAATCTGAAAAAAGTGAAAGAAGATCGGCCACAGGAACAGCGACGCCAGGTGGACGGTGAGCAGGATCCCAATCATCAACGGAGTCTCGCCCGCGTAGTTCGGGTCGATGGCGAAAAGCGCACCCGTGAACATCCCGAACATCAACGCGAGCAGCAGCGCCTTCTTATCGTGCGCCTTCAACATGAAGACGATCAGCCCGGTCAGCAGAAAAATGTTTGGTATGACGAGATAAAGAGCGCCGGTGATCACCCATATGATCAGCGGAATCGGTTGCGACACCAGCGTGATCTCGACAGGAAAGCCGTTGCGTCTTATCAGTACGGTGTAAGGTCTTCCCGGCTCGATCTGATGAAATACATCGGATATGTCTGAAGGTCGATTGATCTGTTCGCCGTCGAGGGCGAGCACCTCATCACCCAACCTCAGTAACCCCGCAGGCTCGACGCTTCGAAGCCCGACTACCCTAACGGACGGGCCAACACGACGAGCTATCCAACCTGGATCGCTGTCCATTCCGAGGGGCGCGAACGATCTGTAAAACCGCGTTCCGCCGTACACCAGCAGCAACGCGAAGAAGATCGCGCCCAACGTGAATTGTAGCTGCTTCTTCATAGCCGCCCGTCCATCGAAAGGATGAATATATCATAGCCGCGAGTCCTACCGTGACCGAGGTTGGCTGCCGGTGTCATTGGGTGTGCAACTGCTCCCTCTGCGTCCCCTGCGTCCTCCGCGGTTTTTCCTGCTCAGTGGCTCGGAATCAACCGCGGAGGACGCCGAGGACGCAGAGGAGAAACGCGAAATGTGAGCGAGCAACACACTATCACCGCACTACCCGTATCCGAGGCGCATTGAGTAAGCAAAAGAAGGTGTGGTATCAATGCGAACCGTCGCAAAAAGATCGGAGACCTGGTGAGCTTTCCAAGAGCGAGTGGCATCCTGTTGCACCCAACGTCGTTGCCTGGAAGTTTTGGCATCGGCGATCTCGGCCGCGAAGCGTTCGCTTTTATCGATTTCCTTGTCGCAAGCAAACAGAGACTGTGGCAAGTGTTACCGCTTGGCCCGACTGGATTTGGCGATTCGCCCTATCAGTGCTTCTCCGCCTTCGCGGGCAATACGCTTCTGATCAGCCCACAGGAACTGATTCAAGCGGGACTGTTGAGCGAACACGACGTGAGTGATCCGCCGCGGCTTCCGGCGGGACGTGTGGACTTCGGACGGGCAATAACTTACAAGAAGGCGCTTCTCGATCGAGCATTTGAGAATTTTAGGGGCCTCACCCGCGGCGCGCTTTCACATGAATTCGCCGGCTTCTGTCGCCAGGCGGCATCGTGGCTTGAAGACTACTCGCTGTTTCGCGCACTGAAGGATGCGCACGGCGGCGTGGAGTGGACGCGATGGGAACCGCCGTTTGCGATGCGCGATCCGGGCGCGCTTGCGCACGCGCGCGAGGCGTTGCGTGACCGAGTCGAAGCTGAGAAGTTTTTTCAATTTATCTTTTTCAAGCAATGGTCGGCGCTCAAGGCTTATTGCCGAGACCGGCAGATAAAGATCATCGGCGACACTCCGATCTTTATCGCTCTTGATTCAGCCGACGTCTGGACTCACCCCGAGATGTTCAAACTGGGCCCCGACCGGCGGCCGGTGGTCGTCGCCGGCGTTCCGCCCGATTACTTCAGCAAGACCGGCCAGCTCTGGGGTAATCCGATTTACAATTGGGATGCGATGCGCGCAACCGGATTCAGATGGTGGATCGACCGGTTGAACGCCGCCTTTCAGACAGTAGACATACTCCGCATCGATCACTTCCGGGGATTCTGCGCGGCCTGGGAAGTTCCCGGTCAGGACAAGACCGCGGAGCGCGGCCGCTGGGTCGAAGTCCCCGGCCGGGAACTTTTCACTACGCTGCGAAATACGTTTGGCGAGTTGCCGATCATTGCCGAAGACCTCGGCGTTATTACTCCGGACGTCGAAGCGCTGCGCGACGATTTTGGATTTCCCGGGATGCGAGTGTTGCAGTTCGCGTTCAGGGGAGACAGCAACACGATCGATCTTCCGCACAACTACATTCGAAACTGCGTGGTGTATACGGGCACCCACGACAACGACACAACCGTCGGCTGGTTCCACAGCAAAGCAGGCGCGGGTTCGGCTCGCGATGCGGGGCAGATCGCGCGCGAACAGGAGTATTGCCTGAAGTACCTGAACACCGACGGCCGCGAGATCCATTGGGACTTGATACGCGCGGCCTGGGCTTCAGTGGCAAACACTTCGGTTGTGCCTCTCCAGGACTTGCTGGGGCTGGGCTCGCGGGCTCGAATGAATCTGCCTGCAAGCGAGGAGGGAAACTGGCGCTGGCGCTTCAGGCCCGGAGCGCTGAGTAAGAAGCTTAGTGATAGGCTCGGCGAATTGACTGAGCTTTACGGGAGATAGGTTCATTCCATTTTCGATTTGTCATTTTTCATTTGCCATTGGCCTGTGCCGAATGATCAATGACAATTGGAAATTGGAAATTGGAAATTGGAAATTGGAAATTGGAAATTGGAAATTGGAAATTGGAAATTGGAAATTGGAAATGGAAATGGAAATTGGAAATTGGAAAATCGAAAATGGAAAATGAAAAATCGCGCGCGCCGGCCACTCACGCTACCTGGTATGGGTCAGTTCGAGGTTCAGAGTTCAAGCGTTAGCTTGGTCTCGAGCTTTATGGTTGAAAAACGGCAAGCTAAAGCTTGAACTCTGAACTGGACTTTCAAACTGACCCACGAACCGCTACTTCAACTGTTCGATAACACGCTGACCCATTTCGCTTGTGCTGAGCGGCTGCTCACCCGCCTGCGCCAGATCAGCCGTGCGATGGCCTGCATCTAAAGCCATCTCGACGGCCTTCTCAATCGCCGCCGCTTCTTCTTCCAATTTGAATGTAATCCTCAGCATCATTGCCACAGAAAGAATCGCGCCGAGCGGATTTGCAATGCCACGCCCGGCAATGTCTGGCGCCGAGCCATGCACAGGCTCGTACAATCCCACGCGTCCCCCGATGCTCGCCGAGGCAAGCAGACCGAGCGAGCCGACGACCGCGCCGGCTTCATCAGACAGGATGTCGCCAAACATATTCTCCGCAAGCATCACGTCAAAGCTCGCGGGCCGCGCCACCAGCGCCATCGAGCATGAGTCTACATATTGGTGCTCGAGCTCGATCTCGGGATAATCCTGGGCGACTCGCGTCACCGTCTCGCGCCAGAGCCTCGAACACTCGAGCACGTTCGCTTTATCGACTGAAGTCACCTTGCGCCGGCGAGAGCTGGCCAGCTCAAAAGCGACACGGGCGATTCGTTCAATCTCGGGCTCCGAGTAGCGCATCGTGTTGATTGCTTCCCGAACACCGTTGACGTCCGAAACGCGGCGTGGCTCGCCAAAGTAGAGACCACCGAGCAACTCGCGCACGATCAGGATGTCTGTGCCTTTGATTACCTCCGGCTTCAAAGGCGAAGCGCCCGCGAGCGAACCGAAGAGACGTGCCGGCCGCAGATTGGCGAATGCTTCAAGCGCGCGACGGAGCCTGAGTAGTCCGGCTTCGGGCCGAAGATTCGTCGGATACTCGTCGAACTCCGGATCGCCGACCGCGCCGAGCAACACCGCATCGGCTTCGAGGCAAGCGTCCCGCGTGTCTTCCGGAAACGGATCGTTGTGCTTTCGAATCGCGCAACCGCCGATGTCTCTGAAGGTGAACTCGGTCTCGTGCTTAAACGCTCGCGCTACGGTTTCGAGGACGCACACAGCTTCAGTAGTAACCTCCGGCCCAATCCCGTCGCCGGGCAGCACGGTTATTCTCATTTTCATATCGGGTAGCTTTGCGCGGTGGGTTTTGCCAAGTCAAGGCTGGGAGCGCAAGCATCCCTGCCTGCGGGTTGTATTCCTGTAGGCCGGTTATTTCGTTCGCGAGACTGGCAGGCACGGATGCCTGCGCTCCCAGGTCACACCGCCCAGCGTGAGTCATCGCTTGACTGAAGTTGATCGTCGGTCGTCTGAAGCGCGACGCTGTCTTCGATGGCTTCGGCGGAGTGACTGAATCCTGACGGAATGATTACGCCTTCGTCGTTACGCACGGTCAACTGGCTGTTGGCAATTTGCATTCGCCACGCGCCCTTGATCATTCTGATGAATAGATCTCCGGTTGCCACTTCCGTGCGAATACGTTGGCCCTTGTTCATGCGCAGCTTCAGCGGAGAGCGCTTGCCGGCGTGGATCTTGCTGCGTACCAGCGTAGCTGTGAATCGTCTTTCAATTGAATCCCAACGGTACAGCGTCATCTCTATTCCTCTTCCCTCCTGCTGTCCGGTCTGTGCGTGGTGCGTATCCAACGTGCAAAGTGCGCAGACTCAGCGGTGTAAGCTTGTTCGTAGTACGGCCTTCAGGCGGAAGTTTGTCGCTTGCGATTGCACTCGATTACGAACTTCCGCTTGAAGGCCGTACTACGAACTTGCTGCTTATGCGGCGGTCGCCTCAGCCGATTCGCTCGATATGATTCGAGTCAGATGATGATCCTCGATAACCTTGATTTCGTCGGCGAGCGAAACGAACCGCCTGTAGATGCGGTCAAGCTCGCGCCGTGAGAATTGATACCCCAACTGTTCGCAGCGCAATCCGAGAGCGTGTCTGCCCGAATGTTTGCCCAGCACCAGTGTGCTCTCGGGCACGCCGACTGATTGGGGCGTCATTATCTCGTAAGTCAGCCGGTTCTTGATCACGCCGTCCTGATGTATGCCCGCCTCGTGAGCGAACGCGTTGCGTCCGACAATAGCTTTGTTGGGTTGTACGGCGACGCCCGTGACCTCAGTCAGCAACTGGCTCGCGTGAAAAAGCTCACTGGTGTTGATTCCGGTTTCAAACGGCATAACGTCATTGCGGATTCGCAGCGCCATCACGATTTCTTCGAGCGAGGCGTTCCCGGCGCGTTCGCCGATGCCGTTGATTGTGCATTCGACCTGGCGGGCGCCGGCTTCGATGGCCGCTATTGTGTTTGCGACCGCGAGGCCGAGATCGTTATGACAATGAACCGAGATCGTTGCTCGCTCGATCCCGCGCACTCTTTGGCTGATTGTTTCGATGATCCTGGTGAACTCGCGCGGCATGGTGTAGCCGACGGTGTCCGGGATGTTGACGGTTGAAGCGCCGGCGTCGATTACCGCTTCTACAACCGCGCACAGGAAATCCAAATCGGTGCGGGTGGCGTCTTCGGGAGAGAATTCGACGTCGTCGCAAAACGAGCGCGCGAGCGCGACCGACTCGCGCGCCTGATTAAGCGCCTCTTCGCGGGTGATCTTCAGCTTGTACTCGAGATGAATATCCGAAGTAGCCAGGAAAGTGTGAATTCGGGGACGAGCCGCCTTTTTCACCGCCCCCCACGCGCACTTGACGTCGTCTGTCGTCGCGCGCGCAAGGGCGGCAATGATCGGGCGCCGAATTCCCTGGGCGATGGATTCAACGGCTTCGAAGTCGCCGTCGGAAGCGATTGGGAACCCCGCTTCGATGACGTCGACGCCGAGCCGATCGAGCTGCCGCGCCATTTTCAGCTTCTCCGGCAGGTTCATGCTGCACCCGGGCGACTGCTCTCCATCCCTCAACGTCGTGTCAAAGACGCTCACTCGCGAATGTGCCATAAGATAGTAATCTCCTCGTGAGGTTAGGGGCACATCCTAATGGCCGGGTCCGATCAAAGTCAAAGTTATAATTCTTGGGTTAGCATAAGCAAATGCGTATGCTATAATCGGCGACCGTGAGCACGCAAAGTTTTGCTAATCGGTTCTTGAGTTGCTGACTTGTAACGCGTGGTCAGTCTCCGCGTGCTTTGCGGTTCTTTGCGTCTTTGCGCTGAGTATCGGGTATTGAAGGAGCAAGACAGAATACTCAGCGCAAAGCCGCAAAGGACCGCAAAGCACGCGAAGGTTATTTAGCAACGCAGAATCCGAACACTGCCCGATTGGCGCGACTTCTGTCGCCGCTACGCGGGCTACGACAAGCTAAGGCGTGTCGGACAGGCTTGTCGGACAATGGAGAACGAATGGACCTTTTTCAGCTTGAAGTCTTCCTGACGGTCGCGCGAGAGGGCAGTTTCTCGCGAGCGGCAGAAAAGCTTTATCGCACCCAGCCGGCAGTCAGCCAGGCGATTCGCAAACTCGAACGTGAGGTGGGTGAGTCGCTGTTCGATCGATCGTCCAGGGATGGCACCTTGACCGACGCCGGGCAGATGCTCCAGGAGTACGCGCAAAAACTTCTGAACCTGCGAAGCGAAGCTCACGTCGCGCTGAAGGAGCTGCG
Organism: Blastocatellia bacterium; assembly: GCA_035607285.1. GTDB lineage: Bacteria > Acidobacteriota > Blastocatellia > UBA7656 > UBA7656 > Onstottus_A. Next base: position 9,964 of record DATNBZ010000081.1, read on the forward strand.
CGAGATGCACAAAGGCAAGCTCGCCATTGCGGCCAACGAGTTCACCTGCCTGTACCTGCTGCCGGCGCTCGCGGAATTTCGGCGGCTGTACCCTATGGTGAAGGTTACCGTTCTAAGATCGCTTGCCAGCCGCATACCTGCCGAAGTGCTCAAGCACGGCGCGGAGCTTGGCGTGATCTCCTTCAATCCTGAAGAAGCGCGCCTTCGATCGATTGCGGTCTATAAGGATGAGCTTGTCTTCGTGGTTAACCCTCATCACCCGCTGGCAAGAGCGAAACAAGTCAGCATCCGGGAGCTCGGCGCCGAATCCTTTGTCGCTCACAACGTGCAATCGCCGTATCGCGCGAAAGTGCTCGAGGCGTTCAAGCGACACAAGACTCCTCTGAATATGGATGTCGAGCTGCCGACGATCGAAGCCATAAAGCGTTTTGTATCGCAGGGAAGTGGCGTCGCTTTAGTGCCGGGAATCTGTGTGGAAGCCGAGGTCGCGGCCGGCGAGCTGATGCGAGTGCCGGTGCGCGAGCTGCACATCGAGCGCAAGCTGCGGCTGGTCTATAGAAAGAACGCGAGCCTGTCTCACGCGGCAGCAGCGTTCCTGAAAGTCGCCGAGGCGATGGCTTCTCGTCTGAAAGGGAGATACGTGTACCAGCCCGAACGCTAGTTGCGCGTACGAGGGGAACATTGCGTAGAGTTTCAGTCTGTCGCGCCGAAGCAATTAACCGCTGATGTTCGCCGCCTTCGGTGCGCTGATCTGCGCAGACCGGCGAAACGCAGTCAGCGAACATCAGCGGTTAATTCTTCGATAGTGATTGAAAGAGTCAGACTGAACCACCGAACTTTGGACTTCGCGTACGCCGTATCGTACTATCTCTTGGCCTATCTGTTTGGCGGACGGCTAACCGGCCATGAACGGCAGTCAGCCGAAAGAGTTATGCCACGAACTCTATTCGAAAAGATCTGGGACGATCACGTCGTTCGGAGTGAACCGAATAAGCCTTCGATCATTTATGTCGACTGCCATCTGGTTCACGAGGTCACGTCGCCGCAAGCCTTCGAAGGTTTGCGCCTCGCGGGACGCAAGGTGCGCCGGCCCGACCTTACGTTCGCTACGATGGATCACAACGTGCCGACGACCGACCGGTCGCTTCCAATCCTCGATCCAATCGCGAAGACTCAAATCGATACTCTCGAGAGCAACTGCACGGAATTCGGGATCAAACTCTACGGGCTCGACGATCCCAACCAGGGAATTGTTCACGTGATTGGTCCGGAACTCGGGCTGACTCAGCCGGGGATGACTATTGTCTGTGGTGATAGTCACACCTCAACCCACGGCGCTTTCGGCGCATTGGCCTTTGGAATTGGAACGAGCGAAGTCGAACACGTGCTTGCGACTCAATGCTTGCAGCAGTCAAAGCCGAAGACGTTTCTCATTCGAATCGACGGAAGGTTATCAGCCGGCGTAAGCGCCAAGGACCTCGTGCTCTACATTATCAGGGTGATCGGAACCGACGGCGCAACCGGGCACGTGATCGAGTACGCCGGCGAGGCGATTCGCGGCTTCTCGATGGAAGAACGAATGACGGTCTGTAACATGTCGATCGAAGCCGGCGCGCGCGCGGGAATGATCGCTCCTGACCAGACGACGTTTGATTATCTGAGAGGCCGCCGCTTTACCCCAACGGACGAAGCATTCGATTCAGCAGTCGAATATTGGAAGTCCGTGTCTTCGGACGAGGACGCGACGTTCGATCGCGAAATGACCGTTGATGCTTCATCGCTTGCGCCTCAGGTAAGCTGGGGGACAAATCCCGGAATGGTGACAGATGTTACCGGGACGATTCCTGATCCGGACTCTATCGAGGATAGAAATGCCGGCAAAGCCATGCGCCGCGCGCTCGAATACATGGATCTTGCGCCGAACACGCCGATTCAAGCGATAGAGTTGGATCGAGTGTTCATCGGCTCCTGCACGAACTCCCGCATTGAAGACCTGCGTGAAGCAAGCAGCGTGATCAAAGGGAAGAGAGTGTCCTCGCGAGTTAACGCGATGGTCGTTCCCGGGTCTCAGCAGATCAAGCTGCAAGCCGAGCGCGAAGGACTCGATAAGGTTTTTATCGCCGCCGGGTTCGAGTGGCGCGAACCGGGTTGCAGCATGTGCCTGGGGATGAACCCCGATATCCTGAGCCCAGGCGAGCGATGTGCTTCGACGTCGAACCGAAACTTTGAAGGGCGTCAGGGCCGCGGCGGTCGAACGCATCTGGTCAGCCCTCGGATGGCTGCCGCGGCGGCCATCGCCGGACACTTTGTTGATGTTCGGGAATGGGATTAGTCCGTAGTCAGTAGTCAGTAGTCAGTAGTCAGTAGTCAGTAGTCAGTAGTCCGTAGTCAGTAGTCCGTAGCTGAGGACTACGAACTACGAACTACGGACTACTGACTACTGACTACTGACTACTGACTTGGTACCCAATCTCAATGGAAGACGATCCCAAATCCGATTGTATAATTCTGTGCGGTCTTTCCTGTTGAACTAAAACTAAGCGGCCCTTCAATCGTTTTGAATCGCCGGTCGCCGGCAAAGATCGGGTTGTAGTCGAATTCCACAAGACGAAGATCAACACGTCTGCTGATTCGAAGATCAAGACCGCCGCCCACCTTCATCGCGAAGCTCGTCACCGGGTCCTCTACCGCGAAATTGAAATCCGGAAATACATCGACGGTTTGCCTGATCCTTGATCGGTACCGCGCGGCGCCCGCCAGGATGTGGCCGAACGGTTTGAAGCGCGTCGCTTTGCTGTTGTCCTTTACCTGGACGCCGCCCAGAAAATTGTAAACGCGCTCGCGAGTGTTGATGGTGAATGTCACATTGCCGCCGGGCGTCGGAAACACGTCCACGAACTGCTCATTCTTGTAGTGCCCGGTGACGTCAAACTTCAGCCCGAAGTACCGAGTGAGGTTGTAGGCGACGGAGGCGTCGAAGCCGTGGAAATTCCGGCGCTCGCAAAAGTAGTGCTGAAAGTTCGGACCTAACTCCTCGCCGGTTTGTTTGCTGCACAGGTCAGTGAACGTGGTCTTCTGACCCGAAGGATCGACGAAGCTGCTGGTTTCGGTGTTTGACTTGAAGCGTCCCAGCGAATAACCGCCGAACACTTCAAGCTTGTGGTAATCGCTGGAGCCTTGCGCGAAAGCCGGCGACGCGAATGCGATGACGATCGACGCCACCATCAGCAGTCTACGCTTTGATAAGCCGCGTACGCGCTCTTGCCCGAAGGCAAATCCTGAGAAGCAAGTTACAAAGGCTGAAAAGAACTTTTCGGTATTCATGTTATCTCCTTGAAATTGTCTGGAATTCTCTGAGGCATTTGTTAGCCGTTGTTGCGACCTGCCCGGGTTTTAGGTTCTTCCAAAAGCGAATTGACGCAGATCAAGAGGACACCGTCCGGAGTTTCGGTGAAGTGCAACTGACCAGACTCGATCAGGTGAAAGATGGCCCGCTGGCTCAGCCCCGCGAAAGCGGCTGCTTCTTCCGGTCCGACCATTTTGACCGTTGTGCTACATCCTTCGCACCAGCCCTGCGCTCCGTTGTAGTGGCTTATGACCAGAAGGCGTTCGGTTTCGACCGTGACTTTCTTCCTTCTGGTCCTCTTCATGAGTCTCTCCGGTGAAGCCGTCAATTCGCACTCCATACCCACGTCGTGACAGGTGGGTCGCTGTTGCTGCAGCCTGCGAGCGAATACCTCCGCCGCACATACCCACCTCGTGAGAGGTGGGTTATTGATGCTGCAGCCTTCTCCGGCGCTCTTCTGTCAGCGGTGCGAAAACCGAAGACGCAGTCTCACTGCCAGAACCTCGCTATTGTTTCAGTGAGGCGCTACAATTCACGCCGGGTCGGCCGGCGGTGCGGAAGCTCGTGGCGCCTGTGTCCGTCTCGCAACGCGATGGATTATCGGCGGCATCAAGTCCAAAAGTCTTCAACCGGACGTAATTTGTTTCTCAACCATATCTAAATTTGCTTATGAGCCAACAAATAAAGCGCTCCTACGAATTCGGTCCCTTTCGCATCGATACGGTCAACCGTCTGCTCTTGCGCGATGGCGAGCCGGTGCCGCTCAAGGCCAAGGCCGTAGAGACGTTGCTGGTGCTTGTTGAAAGCAAGGGGCAGGTGCTGGAGAAGGACGATCTGATGCAGGCGCTCTGGCCCGACAGTTTCGTGGAAGAGGCGAACCTGACCCAGAACATTTACATGCTCAGAAAGGCGCTGGGCGATAATAGCTACATTGAGACGGTGCCGCGTCGCGGCTATCGCTTTTGCGCGCAGGTGAGGCAGTGGGAGTACACGGCTGCAGACCTGGTCTTGAGAGAACAGACCAGAACAAGCGTCATCTTTGAAGAAGAGGACGAGATCAGCACGGACGTTGAGACCGGCGTTACCAGCGCTCCTGCAACTTTGGCCGAAACAAGTTCGTTGGGCTGGGGGAATCGGATAGTTTCACGACCGCTGGTCGCCGGTCTGATCATTATTGTGCTGGCAACTTTTGGGACCTACGTTTGGAGACAAAACAAGTCAGCGCAGAAAGGCTCGATCGCCTCGATTAAGTCGATAGCGGTGCTGCCTTTCAAAACGTTGCAAGCCGCAAGCGGAGACGAATACCTCGGCCTGGGCATGGCAGATGCCTTGATTACCAGGCTGAGCCGGCTCGGGCGGGTCATCATTCCTCCCACGAGCGCCGTCCGCAAGTACGCGGAGCTCGATCAGCCGGCAGATCAGGCGGGGCGCGAGCTTGGCGTGGACGCAGTTCTTGAAGGCACGATCCAGCGTTCAGACAATGGCGTGCGCGTGACTGTGCGGCTCATGCGACTCGCCGACGGCCGGACGCTTTGGGCAGACCAGTTTGATGAACCGCTCACAAGCGTCTTCAGGCTCCAGGATTCTATCTCCACGAGAGCGGCCGACGTGCTGGCGCTCAAGCTGTCAGGTGACGAAGAAAAACTGCTGACTCGAAACTACACGAGCGACGCCGAAGCCTACCAGCTCTACTTGAAGGGGCGGTATTTTTGGAATAAGCGGACGGAACAGGACCTGAAGCGCGCCATCGGATCCTTCCGGGAAGCGATTGCTCACGACTCCAATTACGCGCTCGCCTACACCGGGTTGGCAGATGCCTATCTGCAACTGCCCGGATACAGCGAGGCGGCCTCGATGGAGATATACCCCAACGCCAAGGCCGCGGCTGCGAAAGCACTCGATCTGGACAACACGCTCGCCGAAGCGCACAACTCGGTGGCGGGTGTGCTGAGCTATTTCGAATGGGATTGGGCGGCCGCTGAAGAAGAATACCGGCGGGCGCTGGCTCTCGATCCGAATTACGCTGCGGCTCATCACCGGCTTGGAGTGCAACTGGCGGCAATGGGTCGCTTCGATGAAGCGCTCTTCGAATTAAGGCGCGCGCAGGAGCTTGATCCGCTGTCGCCGATCACGAATGCAATATTGGCGGCCACATATTACGAGGCTCGCCGTTACGATGAGGCCATAGCACAACTGCACAAGACGCTCGAGCTGGATGGGAATTTTGGCGTCGCGCATGTGGGTCTCGCCCGAACCTACGAAGCGCAGGGCCTCAATGACGAAGCGTTCAAAGAGTATCTGAAGTGGCGGACGCTTGCCGGTGACAGCTCCGAGTCGTTGGCCGAGATGCAGCAAGCCTACATTGCGGGCGGGCTCAAGAGCTTTCATTCGCGACGCCTCAAAACGCTTCTCAAGAAGGCGGAGCAAACTCACGTTCGGCCAACTGAGGTTGCAGCCATCTACGCCCGATTGGGCGAGAAGGAACAGGCCATTCGGTGGCTCGAGCGAGCGGTCAGCGAACACGAAGGCGAAGTGGTCTGGTTGAAAGTGCTCCCCGAGTATGACTCTCTGCGAGCCGAGGCCAGGTTCACCAGGTTGCTCGAGCGCATAAATCTGATTTGAGAAAACGGCGCCATGAAACCTTTCACAAAGCACACCGGATTGGTGGCCACGCTCGATAGAGTCAACGTGGACACCGATCAGATAATTCCGAAGCAGTTTTTGAAACGGATCGAGCGCACCGGCTTCGGAGAGTGCCTGTTTTATGATTGGCGGTTTCTCGATGATGGTACTCGAAACGCGGACTTCGAGTTGAATCAGCCGCGCTTCGAGGGCGCGACGGTTCTGCTTGCGCGCGCGAATTTCGGTTGCGGGTCATCGCGCGAACACGCGCCGTGGGCGTTGCTGGATTATGGCTTCCGCTCGATCATTGCGCCGTCGTTTGCGGATATTTTCTACAACAACTGTTTCAAGAACGGGATGCTCCCGGTTGCGCTCGCGGAAGCGCAAGTCGAGCGACTCTTCCAACAGGCCGCGGGTAATATCGGATACGAATTGACGATCGATCTTCAGCGGCAGTGGGTGACCGACGATTCGGGGCTCAGGTTCAGTTTCGATGTCGATCCGTTTCGGCGCGAGTGCCTGCTCAGAGGGCTGGACGACATCGGGCTCACGCTCCAACACGAAGACGAGATTAGCGAGCACGAAGCCCATCGCGTTACCTTCAGAGCGGATTGACGGCTCGTCGACTGGGCCAACCTCGGCGTGCTCCGCGGTTTACTGCATCCAGAGTCAGGATCAACCGCAGAGGACGCTGAGGACGCTGAGGAAACGCGGGGGATCACTTTCTCAAAACAAATGTCTGTCACTTTCCCAGAGCAATTCAATATGGCGACCTACTTCCTCGACGCGAGAATCGAGGAGGGACTCGGCGAGAAGATCGCGGTCCATTGCGGCTCGAAGCAGTATACCTATCGCGAAGTCCAGCAAATGGCGAACGAGGTCGGGAACGCGCTGGTTCGGCTCGGAGTCGAGATGGAAGACCGCGTGTTGATGGTCTTGCCCGACTCGATCGAGTTCGTGGCCACCTGGTTCGGCATTGCCAAGATCGGCGCGGTCATCACGATGGTGAACACGATACTGCCGGCGGCCGATTACGAATATTATCTCGATTACACTCGAGCAAAGGTGGCGGTGGTACACGCCGACGTTATGGAGCGGTTCACGCCTGCCGCTTCGACGTCGCCTTACCTCAAGCACACGATCGTCGTCGGCGCCAAAGTGTCGGGGAGCCTGGAAGGGCTGGAAGGGCGCTCGACCGTAAAGTCGTATGCGCGTCTGACGATGGAAGAATCAGACACGCTCGAGACCGCCCCGACCAGTCGCGATGACATCGCGATATGGTTGTTCACCTCGGGCTCTACGGGTCACCCGAAAGCCGCGGTTCATCTTCATCACCACTTGCCGTACAACACCGAGTGCTACGCGAAACAGGTATTGGGCATTACAAAAGACGACATCACGCTCTCGGTGCCGAAGCTGTTCTTCGGTTACGCCACCGGCACGAATTTGCTGTTTCCGTTTGCGGTAGGAGGAGCGACCGCCCTGTTCCCGGAGCGCTCGACGGCCGAGACGATGTTCAAGATGATAGAAAAGCACCGGCCGACGATGCTCACTACCGTTCCGACGATGATCAACTCGATGCTTCAAGTCGATGGCGCGAGCTCACTCTACGATCTGTCATCGCTGCGCTTTTGCGTCTCGGCCGGCGAAGCGCTGCCTCCGGAACTTTATGACCGGTGGATGGAGACGTTCGGCGTCGAGATACTCGACGGGATCGGGTCGGCTGAAATGTTTCACATTTACATCACAAACTATCCGGGCAGTGTGGTGCCAGGCAGCCTTGGCAAGCTTGTGCCGGGCTATGAAGCTGAGATCGTCGACGCTAACGGTAGCGAGGTGGCGACGGGCGAGATGGGCACTCTGCGAATAAAAGGCGACTCGGCGGCGTTGTGTTATTGGAAGGCGCACGAAACTTCCAAGGCTACTTTCGCGGGCGACTGGTGCACAACGGGCGATCAGTTTCGAGTGGATGAGCGCGGGTGCTTTTGGTATTGCGGCCGCACTGACGAGATGCTGAAGGTCGGCGGAATATTCGTGTCGCCGACCGAGATCGAGAACTGCCTGCTCGAACACGAAGCGGTGCTCGAATGCGCGGTGATCGGAGCCGGCGATGACGACAAGCTGATCAAGCCGAAAGCATTCGTCGTGCTGGCCGAAGGCTTCATCGAAAGCGTCGAGCTTGAAAGTGAATTGAAAGACTACGTGAAGCAGATACTGGCGGGGTACAAGTATCCGAGATGGGTTGAGTTCAGAACGGACCTTCCAAAGAACGATAGGGGTAAGATTGACCGGCGAGCGCTCAAGCAGTAGTTGCTGTGAACCCAAGTAGCGCAGGTTATGCTATGAAGGAAAAGGCCGATGTCGTTTCTCGTATATGCGAGCCTTGTTGGATAATGACATGAGTAGCGCGCAGATGTTAGCAACAAGTGAGTACCCATTCACCTCAACGAGCAATGCTGGTCGCAAGTACACTGAGTACCAAATGACCGTCGTCTTCAAGCGAGATGGGTTCGTGGATCGGTATTCAGGGACGAAGCTTGTTTTTCCTGGAACCTTACGTTTGTTGTCCCGCCTCATGCTGGAGGAGTTTCCAGCTCGTCCGAACTGGAAAATGTCCGAAAGCCATATTGTTTATTGGGAGCTATTCCCTACCGTTGATCATATTGTACCGATCTCCCGCGGCGGCACGGACGATGATACAAACTGGGTGACGACCTCGATGCTTCGGAATAGCGCCAAATCGAACTGGACGCTCGACGAGTTGGGGTGGAGCCTGCTATCGCCAGGAGATTACGCAAAATGGGACGGACTCCTGGGCTGGTTTCTTGCCTATCTGAAGCGGGAACAGACGCATCTCGAGGATCAATATATCCGCCGATGGCAAAGGGCGGCTCGGCGAATCCGCCCCGAGTGATTTGAGTTGACTGAGGAGCTCCGACGTCGGCCCGCAGGGGTCGACTCGCCAGCATGGAGTTGAACGTTCCAAGTACGCCGTGGTAAATTCGCGATAAGTTCGAGACAACGGGTAAAAGCATGAAAGTTGCTACTTACGAAGGCATAGTGGAAAACGGGAACGTAAAGCTTCCCGATGGTATCCATCTGCCAGAGTCGATTAGGGTCTATGTCGTTGTACCCGACGCCGAGCCTCGACGCATCGTTCATCTTCGCAGCCCGCGCTTGGTCCATCCCGAACAAGCAAAAGACTTCATAAAGGAAGTAATCGAAGAGGAAACCGATGCCGGCCTATAACGCGAGCCTCTTCGATCCGCCCGCGCCTCTGGCACACGTAACTCTTCGCATTCCAGATAACGGGCCTTCGTTATCTGGTGTCCCTATGCTACTTGATTCGGGCGCTGATGTGACCTTGGTTCAACGCTCCTCCGTTAATCAGCTTGGGGCTATTCTCGACCCAGACACAACATATGAAGTGTACGCGTTCGACGGCACGGTCACGTTCGCACAATCTGTCGAACTCGATCTGGGTTTTCTTGATCGAAGTTTCACCGGTAGATATCTGATCACTGACGAGGATGTTGGAATTCTTGGCAGAGACATTCTCAACTTAGTTTCTCTCGTGCTCGACGGACCGCGGTTGTTTTGGAGTGAAGAGACATCAGTTCAAGCGTGAAAACCGAATCTCACATTCCAGACGAACGGGTCATGAACCTACCAATATCAGGCAGAATGAACCATGGATCTTCGATATCCAATTGGAACTTTCAAGCTTGACGGCACACCAGGCAGCGAAGAGATTCAACGTGCTGTTGTGGAAATAGCGGAAGCACCCGCGAACCTTCGAGCCGCAGTTGAAGGCTTAACACCAGAGCAACTAGACACCCCTTATCGGCCCGATGGCTGGACCGTTCGCCAGGTAGTTCATCACGTGCCCGACAGTCACCTGAACAGCTACTGCCGGCTCAAGCTGGCTCTGACCGAAGATGAACCGGTGATCAAGCCTTATGACGAAAGTCGCTGGGCTGAGCTTGAAGATTCGCGCGTGACCCCGATCGAAGTGTCTCTGGCATTGCTTGAATCGCTTCATAAGCGATGGGTGACGTTGCTCGAGTCGATCGAGCCTGCTGATTTCCAAAGAACATTTCGGCATCCCGACATAGGAGTGATTACTCTGGCGCAGAACACGTGTCTCTACGCCTGGCACGGCCGCCATCACGTAGCGCATATCACATCGCTGCGCGAACGCATGGCATGGGACTGAACCTGTAAGGGCGTCCCTCCGTGGGCGCCCCTCGTTACTTATAAACTCGCTTTGGACGGAAGAGGGGCGCCCGCGGAGGGACGCCCATACAGGTCGTTTCACAATGCTTGAGTTTCAAAATCTCACCTGGAAAGAAGCTCGCGAAGCGCTCGGTCGCGGCGTTGTCGCGATACTTCCCATCGGCTCAACTGAAGCTCACGGGCCGCATCTGCCGTTGGCAACCGACGTGATCATCTCTGAACAGATGTCGCGATACGCAGCAGTGAAACTGACGGGGCAGGGAATTGAAACGCTGGTGCTGCCTGCGATCTCTTACAGCGTCACTGATTTCAGCTCAGACTTTTCAGGCACGATCTCGGTCAGGAAGGAAACGGCCACCGCCTTGATAAACGACATCTGCGTTTCGCTCTACTCGCAGGGCGCGAGGCTGGTCGCGATTGCGAACTCACACCTGGAACCGGAGCATGTAGCGTCTATCACTGAAGCCATCCAGATGGTAAAGCAGGAGACCGGCCGCGCGGTCGCGTTTCCCGACAAGCGAAGGCGCCGGTGGGCTGAGATGCTCACTGAAGAATTTCGCCGGGGAGATTGTCACGCAGGATCCTATGAGACTTCGCTTGTGATGGCCGCGCGTCCCGAGCTTGTGCGTGAGGATATTCGTCAGGCGCTCGAGCGAGTGCCCATATCGATAGCTGAAAAGATAAAAGAAGGCGCTCGAAATTTCACTGAAGCCGGCGGCACCGAAGCTTATTTCGGCGATCCCCGGGCAGCTTCGCGAGAAGAGGGTGAGGCGATGTATAAGGCGCTTTCCGATATGATCGTCACCGCGGTGATGGAAGCACTAACTCCTTAGCCGACTATTGGCGGGCGTTGCTTAGCGAGCTTTGCGGTTCTTTGCGGCTTTGCGCTGTGTATTAATTCGTTGCTCGCAAAGACGCAGAGGACCGCAAAGCTCGCTAAGACGGAAAGAGCCTCAAACAAACAAATGAAACAAGCTTTGGTCGAAGATATCGAAGCGCCGCCGGCGAGCTACTTTTCCATCCATCTGAACAGAGACGAATTCATTGCGGCACTGGGAGAGATTGACTCAACGGATGATCTCAACGAGCTCAGAGCGAAGACTACCGATTTGAAACGGCATGTGGGTTCACTGGGCGCTAGTATGCCAGTCGATCCGGATTCCAACCGGGACTTCGTCTCCTTGCGCCGTGACGTTCTTTCGTCGGAGTTTGATCAAATCCTGGAAGCCCGTACACTCGAACGCGCAAAGTATTACCTCAAGCGTCTGGAGCGCGGGGTCAGGAAAGGCAGAACGTCTTCGATCAACGACATCAATCTCAACCGATGGCAGGAAGCCAGCGACATAATCACCGACAGCCTGTGGGTCCTGCCGAAGCGTGACACTACCGGCGCGCACCTCGGATGGTACTGGGGCAATTTCATTCCGCAGATTCCGCATCAGTTGATGCTTCGCTACACGAAGAAAGGAGACTGGGTCCTCGATCCTTTTGTTGGAAGCGGGACTACATTGATCGAGTGTCGCAGGCTGGGCCGAAACGGCATCGGCATCGAGCTGAATCCTGAAGTGGCACGCCAGTCCGCGAAACTGGTCGGGCAGGAAAAGAACCGGCACTCGATCAAAACCGAGATCGTAACCGGCGATGCGAGAATGATTAACTCGCAACGGATGCTGGACAAGCTTGGCGTGAAACAAGCGCAGCTCCTGATAATGCATCCGCCGTATCACGACATCATCAGCTTCTCGGACGACGAGCAGGACTTATCGAACGCGCAGAGCACAGAGCAGTTCATCCAGATGTTTGGCGAAACGCTCGACAATGTGACCCCGATTCTGGAACCCGGAAGATACTTCGGTCTGGTGATTGGCGATAAGTACTCGAAGGGTGAATGGATCCCGCTTGGGTTTTACTGTATGAACGAAGTGCTGAAGCGCGACTACTCGCTCAAGAGCATCGTTGTAAAAAACTTCGAAGAGACTCGGGCAAAGAGGGATCAAAAGCAATTGTGGCGCTATCGTGCGCTGGTCGGCGGGTTCTACATCTTCAAGCACGAATACATTTTTATCTTCAAAAAGAAATAACCCGGCTATCTGTCTCTCACGCAGCGAAAGCCGAGATTGTTAAGGCCGGTATCCGGCGCGGTATGATTGCGCGCCGCCACTCGATAACCCGTGCAGTAGTTGTCGCTACAGAGCCACGATCCACCTCGAATAACCCGGTGCCCGCCCGAGTCTGGACCCTGAGGATTGTCGGCAGGGCTCACGCGATAGTAGTTTTCACCGAACCGATCGGCGCACCATTCCCACACGTTCCCAGTCATATCGTACAGGCCATATCGATTCGCCGGAAACGAGCCAACCGGCGCGCGTCCGATGAAACCATCACCACCGGTATTGCGATCAGGAAAGGAGCCTTGCCACCAGTTGGCTCGATATTTGTTCTGGGGAGTCAGTTCGTCGCCCCAGGCATACTTCTTCTGCGCGAGTCCTCCACGAGCGGCATATTCGAACTCGGCTTCCGTTGGCAATCGTTTTCGCGCCCACGCGGCGTAGGCTTCGGCATCATTCCAGGTAACCTGAGTCACTGGTTCCATCGGCGAGGCCGAGGACGCCGGCCCTTCCGGATGTCGCCAGTCGGCGCCGTCGACCTTCATCCACCTGCCGGCCCGAACATCGAAGACTCCTGACCAGCCGAGCCTTTCGGATTCGGTTTTGTATCCGGTATTGCGGATGAACGCCGCGAACTCGTTTACAGTCACCGCGTGACGATCAATCCAAAAGTCCTTAACGAGGACTTGATGAACCGGCGCCTCGACCGGCAAGCCGTCATCGGCGCCCATTAGGAATCGGCCTCCGCGAATCAGCCTCATGTCTTCAGGGATGTCTTTCGGGGCGTCGGGCGAACTGGCAGTTGCGGTGTTGTTTTCCGGCTGGGTGCTGATTACTTCAGCCGAGGGCGGCTTGTCGGTCGGCGCGGCGATCGGCTCGGGCGCCGGATGACAACCGAGCGACGTTTCTCCGGTATGAGCGTCGACTGACGCGGAAGCGGTCGACGAATTACCCGGCATTTCGAAATCCGTCCGCGCTTCCAATGCCAGCAGCGCTGCTGCTGCTGCTACTGCGACGCCGGTGATGAATGCAAGAGTTCTTGTCACCTAGAACTGCTCCTTGTGCAACCGCTTGCTCAGCTTCTTGACTGTTTTCGCATAAGCCGGATCGTTTACCAGGTTGTTCATTTGATACGGATCGGCCCTGGTGTCGTAGAGCTCGGACAGATCGTTGTCCGTCTCGACGTAGACAAAGCGCTCGGTTCGTATCGCCTGATAATGTTCGCTCTCGTGATTGCCCGGCCAGCCTTCAAGCAACAACGCGTCGCGCCAGTCCGTGCTGTTTTGCATCAACGGAACGAGCGACTTTCCATCAACATCGTCCGGAATTGGAATGCCCGCGAGCTCGTACATCGTGGGAGCGAGGTCGGCGACCTGGATCAGCCGGTTATCGACTCGCGGAGACGGAACGAGCGGCGGATAGCGGAGCGCGAATGGCCCGTGGCTGGCTTCTTCATAAACCCGGTTCTTGTGTAGCAGGCGGTGCTCGCCCCAGAAGTAACCGTTGTCGGAATAAAACACGACAAGGGTGTTGTCGAGCTTGCCCATTTCTTGCAGCCTGCCGAGAAGATCGCGCACCGCAATGTCCACCGAGTGAAGGCACCGCAATTGATCGAGGCGAAAATTGTCCACCTCCCGTGTAATCTGATTCTCAGATAACTGCTGCGTATCTTGAAGCCACATTGGCTTGTCAGGCTGGCTCGCCGGGTTGAAGCTTGGCGGCCTCCACTTCGGAAGATCGGAATAGAGATTCTCATCGCCTGGCGCGGGAGTCGCAGGAGCGTGAGGAGCATGCGGCGTGAACAAAAGAAAGAAAGGCTTGTCGTTGGGCAGCTTGTCGAAGAAATCCATCGCATAGTCGCGTAGAATGTAAGTTAAATAACCCGGTACGTTTTCGAAGGTCCCGGCAATATTCATCTTGGGGTCGATGTAGTCCTTCACCCAACAAGCCCAGTAGTTGTACTCGGGCCGCGCGTCGCCCGGCCAGGAGTTGAGATACTTGCCGATCAGTCCCGTGTAGTAACCCGCTTTCTGTAGGCGGTCCGCGACAGTGGTCTGGGTTAGCTCGTCGCCGTTAGTGCGCACGCCGTCATGTCGCGCGTACTTGCCGGTCAGGAAATTGGACCGGCTCGGACAACATAGCGCGGTTGACATGTAGCCGCGTGTCAAGTTGATCCCCCGATCGGCGATCATGGATTTGGTGAACGGCATGAACTGATCGGTCATCGTGTCGTGACCCTGATCATCAGTCATGATGATGAGGAAGTTGGGCGGTCCCGCCTGAACGGCGATTGTCCTGGTAGCAGAAACAGGTATCGCCGCCGGCAAGACGAATAGCGCGATTATTGCCCAGACTCTGAAGTGTTTCACCTGACGCGTTAGACAGTTCAGCATTTTCTCCTCCTCAAATATTAGAGGCCCTCGACGATCGCTGAATTTGTGTGGTCCGGGAGAGGATGTTTGGGAGAACACCTTTGCGAAAAGAACATCGCGCCACTGTTCATTAGACACGACTCGGCTTCGCAAAGTTTGAAGTTCTAGTTTGAAGTTCTAGTTTTAAGTTCTAGTTTAAGTTCTCGGGCGCGATTCGAAGTAGATCGGAGGGAAGGCGGAGATGATTACAATTCTTCGTCGAGGTCGACGAACTCTGTTGCCTGATCGAGCTCGAAGTACTGATCGAATACTTCGGCGGTTCTCGAAAGATCGACATCGCTCGAGGAGAAGAGATATTCGAGAAAGCGTTCCTTTACTTGTCTCTCTTCGTCAACGACGTCCTGGCCGAACCCACCCTGTGTGAGTGCGACGATCATCGGTTTTGCGGTGACGTCAGGCTCTTCAACGGGCACGTCCCCGCGGGACCGCATGAGCTTCATATAAGCGGGCTTGAAACTCACGACGTAAAATGACTTCTCCATCTCCATAGGGAGTGCCTAATTTCGGGTTCCGGGTTCCGGGTTCAGAGTTCAAGCTTTAGCTTGCCTGGCTCCTGACGCAAGCTAAGGCTTGAACTCTGAACCCTGAACTCTGAACTATCCTTTCCGGTGCGACGCGCGGATCACCGTCTTGATATTACCGCGGATGTTGAAGTCGCCTTCGATATTTACGGAGATCGGATCACACGCTCGCACGAAGTCTTTGAGGATGCGGTTGATCACATGCTCGTGAAAAATCTTCACCGAGCGAAACGCGTTTATGTAGAGCTTGAGCGACTTCAATTCGACGCACAGTTCATCCGGTATGTAGTCGATCCTTATGGTGGCGAAGTCGGGAAAATCCGAGAACGGGCAAATTGCCGTGAACTCAGGACAGGTGAATGAAACGTTTATCTCGTTGCCCTTGTGCTTGTATTGAAAAGTGTCGAGCACCGGAAGATTCATTTCTTCAAGCGGCGTCTCTTCGATGATCAGTCCCGAATCCAGAACTTCTGTTGCCATTGCAAGCTCCACTTCGCCGTTGACGTTTGAGGTTGCGTTAGTGAGATGCCAGTATGACGGCGGTCTATATCGATCCAACGAACCGCTCAACCTGGTGCTGTAACATCTCGAACGTATTTTCCAGCCGCGCAAGCAGCGGATGCAGTCTGTCCCATTGAAGCTCGTAGCCGTACGAATTACGAAAGAGGTGTCGAAAGCGAAGATAGTCCACGAGTCGCAGAGCGAGGTCGTGATCGATTACCGACTGGCGAAAGCCCTCGGCGTCTGATTCCATCGCTCTTAGCAAAAGCGTATGCCAGCTCTCTCCGTTGGGAAGGCCGGGTCCAAGGCGAACCGCGACGCGCTCGAAGATGCGTTCAACGCCACTGTAGAAGTCATGGATTATGCTGCCGGCGGCACGCAGGTCCCGGATGGTCGGCTCTGAGGCCAGATCATTCAGAACGGCTTTTCCTTCTTCCACAATTCGACCTAGGCTTATGAACTCATCCGCAATCTCAATCTTCAATGACTCCTTAGGATCTTCCGGCATCTTCACTTCTCCTTTTATTCTCGCCACAAGCGATGGCGGAGCCTGTTCCAATGTGATCAAGTCCAGGTCTATTCCGTTGGGTAGCAGTTCCCACAGCGCGGAGAGGGCCTGCACATAATCTTCGTCGGCCAGTCCCTCAACGGCTAAGTCGATATCCGATCGGGAGTGCCATGGACTCTCGCCAGCCAGCGATCCAAAAATATAGACTCCCCGAGCGCCAAACCGCTCTTTTAAGAGCCGAGCGCAGGCGTGAGCGGACTCTTCGGCCCGTCGCCGTCTCGTGTCAGTTTGCTCCAACATCAATCCCATTATACCTATGACCTATGATTTCTCGATGTGTGGCGTTAGTAGGAAGTGCGCTGCCGCGTTCTAAAGAGGAAGCACAGCACGAGACCGGTAGCAAAACCGCCGATGTGCGCCATGTAAGCTACGCCACCTGAAGCGTGCTGGTAGGTTGCGGTGTACTGGCTGAATATCTGGAGCACAATCCAAAACCCCAGAACGACGACGGCCGGAAGCTCGATCGTGGTAAAGAAAAATCCGAGGAACACAAGATTGCGCACACGGTTTTTGGGAAACATTATCAGATAAGCGCCGAGCACGCCGGCTATTGCGCCCGATGCGCCCAGCGAGGGGATCGGCGAATCCGGGTCCACAAAAATCTGGGCGAAAGACGCAGCTAACCCGCACAGCAAATAGAAGATCAAAAACTTTCCATGCCCGAAGTTGTCTTCTATGTTGTCACCGAATATCCAGAGGTAGAGCATGTTCCCACCAATATGCATCAACCCGCCATGCATAAACATCGAGGTAAGCAATGTCAGCCAGATGAACGCGGGTCCCGGCTCTTGAGGCACGCCTCGCACCGGCACCATACCGGATGCGATTCGGGGATCCTCTTCGGCTCCCGGGCGCAGTGCGCCACGAAAGCCTGTGGGAACGACGGTCACGTTGTGCGTGAGTTTGTAGGGGACTGCTGAATATGCGAGCGTGAACCGGTCGTCGGAGAGCTGCAACAAGAAAATCGCCACGTTGATGGCTACGATAATGTAGACCACGTAGGGCGTTGTAAGCCGTCCCTGATTGTCATCGCCGATGGGTAAGAGCATGTTTTGCCTCGATGACGAAGATTCGTGATTCGTGAAACGTGATTCGTGAAACGTGATTCGTGAAACGTGATGCGTGATCCGTGAAGCGTGATGCGCGCGACACGAAACTCCAAGCCGGAGAGTCAATCTGTAACCGAGTCACGCATCACGCATCACGTTTCACGCATCACGCCTCACGCCTCACGTTTCACGTTTCACGCCTCACGAATCTCTACCTGCCGCTCCACCTCAGTTTGCTTCGCAGGATCTCAAAGTAATCGCGGTCTTTTGCGCAAACGGTGTTGAATGTCTTTTCGCTCTTTCGAATGACTACCTTATCGGTCGCCATCAGCGGCATGCCTGTCTGCCCGTCGGCAGTAAACATAACTTCCTGCTCTCGCGTGTTCATCTGCAATCTGATCTCCGCGGTGAACGGAAGGACAAGAGGCCGGTTCGTCAGCGTGTGCGGGCAGATTGGACAAATAGAAATGGCGTCGGTGCCGGGGGCTATGATGGGCCCGCCCGCCGATAGGTTGTATGCAGTCGAGCCGGTGGGCGTCGCTATGATGAGCCCGTCTGCGCGAAAGCCGGTGACGTAATGCGGGCCCACCCAGCAGTCGATGTCAATGATGCGGGCAAGGGTTGACTTGTTGACTACGACGTCGTTGAGCGCCGTGCCCGCGCCGACTTGATCGCCATCGCGCAGGATTTGCCAATCCAGCATCGTACGCTTCTCGAGTTCGTATTCGCCGCGTACCGCGTACTCGAGCGCCGGAATCGCTTCGTCGATCGCGAACTCTGTGAGGTAGCCAAGGGTGCCGAGATTGATGCCAAGCACCGGAGTGCCTCGCCCGGCTACGAGTCGCGCCGTAGATATCATCGTGCCGTCGCCACCGAGCGCGATCAGGAGATCGCAATTATCGACTATCTCTCTGGCGGAGGCGGAGAAAGTGTTGGGGGGCAAGTCCTTGACTCTATCATTCACGAACAGGTTTATCTGATGCTCGGCGGCCCACGAAGCTATGCGCGCGGCGAGTTCACCCGCTCGCGGCTCGTTGGGTTTGGTTATTATTCCGAGTCGAACGGGCTGTTGCATGATCAAAGGCAAAGCGCAGGTTGAGGAGAAGGAGGGACGGGGCGACGCGTCGATAGAAGGAAGATCCTTGCAGAGTCGCCGGGTCGCTCCGTCTCCCCATCGCAGTTATTTCCTCTTTCTCTATTCATCGACTGGCACCCATAACAGAATGCAGCGCATGACCTGAATGTTATCCGGCTGGAGTCCAATCTCAAAAGTATCGTATTCGTTGGCGAGTGTCAGGTACTCATCGTAAAGCGCGCGCAACGCGTCGCTCGCCTCTTGTTCGATTCGCTCGAGATCCTCCCGCAGCTCGGCTTCATCGGGCCGGTAGACTTCTCCCTGCGATCGAGGCTCGGAAGAACCAAACACTGCTCCCGCCAGCGTTGAGAACATCCCGGCCAATCTGTTCTCGCTCTCGAAGAAGTGGAGTTTATTTGAAATGAAGCTCTCGAGATTGAAATTCTCCGCGAGAGATCCTTTCGAAGCCTGAGCCTCGCGAACCTGTTCGACTTGCAGTTCGAACCGGTTCCGCAGGCTTCTAAGTTCCGGTTCGACACGGCCCAGCGCCGCGTCCGCCACACGCGCAAGAAAGTCATCTAGCTCATCCTCGGGAGAAGAGAAGAGCCCAAATACGGGATTGAAATAAATTCGGAGCCGCTCGTTTCTTACTAACTTTTCGATCAGCTCGGCCGCATATTGGTCGAACTCGGATTTGGTTGTCTTATGGTTGCCCGTTCTATACCCAATGGCTGGATCGGATTGTGAGATAAGTTGCGTCAGACCGTCGAACTGGTTTGCAGGCGAGTCCCAGTCTATGGCCAGGTCTGCTTCGGGAAGCCACGCGGAGTAGTTGCGCTCTTCCGAGTGATTCAATCCGGCCCGCAGGCTTCGGAAATTGAGCGTGCACTCAATCAGCACCGCCGGCCGGTAGACCTGCGCCGGCCGATCGGCGCCTGGCTCGAGCCACGATTCGGCGACGCCCTCGATGCGTAACCTCTCAATCGCCTGTCCGCTCACTGTAATGTAAACCCCGGAAAGCAAAGATAGAAAGTTTAAACGTGATTTATGGAAAGTTGTTTCTAAGCGCGCTAAATCGGCACCACCGCGTGTTGATTTATCCACAGACGGAAACCAGAGACCGGTGTCTGGGCTAGTCCATCGTTGTAGCTCCAGCAGACTGAGAGGTTTCGTTACGGTAATAAAGAATACGCCCACAGTTCTCACAGGTGACCAACTGATCTCCCTTGCGGACGTCGCTGAAGATCTTCGGGCGCACCCTGACCCGGCACGCGACGCAGATGCCATTGCTGCGAACTTCCGCGAGCGCCTGGCCCTTCCCAAGCCGCGACATTCGGTCGTAGGAGGCGAAGAGGGCCCTGGGCATCTGGCTGGCCAGCTTCTTGCGGTGCTCGACGAACTCGGCCAACTGCCGATTAGCGGCTTCGCTTTCGCCGGCGAGGGCGGCGAGCGTCGTGTCGACTTCTGCACGCATTCGTTCGACGCCGGGAGCTCGTTCGGCAAGATCGGTATCCAGTTTTTCGAGTTCTTCCATTCGCTTGAGGATATCCGTTTCCAGGGTCCCGACGTGCTTGCGGCTCGTGTCGATCTCGCGCAGGACGGCAGTATATTCCTTCTCGTTACGGACCCGGGTCTTGTCTTGCTCAAACTTGTCGAGGTTTTGTTGGGTGGTAGCCAGTTCGATTTCTAGCTGTTTGCGGTCTTCGAGGGTTTGTTCGTGCTTGCTCTTTAGGTCCAGGAACTCCGCGGCGTGCTGTTTAAATTCGTTCTCTATGCTCTCGCGTTCATCCGGAATTCTCGAAAGCCGACCCGATACGCGTTGTATCTCGAGGTCGAGTTCCTGGAGCTCAATGAGCTGACTCAATTCAGGGCTCACAGGCTTCCTCCATTTTTTTTCAAAGTGCAGTCTACTACATCGAACGGCCATTCTCAAGTTACGCGCACCCGTGACGCGTTGTCCGGGCAGCGGCGCATAGTGTGTTGCCCACAAGCAGTCCTCTGCGTCCTCGGCGTTCTCCGCGGTTTCTCCTGCTCAATGGCTCGGAATCAACCGCAGAGGACGCCGAGGACGCCGAGGACTGCTTGCCGGCAACATGCTAATACCCACTACACTGCGCAGGCGCGCATTGCTCGTTCGAGTCGCGTGGGCTACAATTCTCGCGCTACCAAGAATGTCTCGCCAGGCGAAAACGCCAGGCTCCCGGGGAACCAGATATGAAGAAACTTTTGCTCATCCTTTTTGCCGTCGCTCTCGCGGTGCCTGCGTTCTCCATGCGGGCCAGCCAAACCCCAACTGAGTCGGCATCCGTATCCGGCGGCGAACTCAAGACGCTTCCGCCAATCAAGCTTCAGGATTTGGATGGCAAAGCGATATCGGCGGATGGGCTTAAGGGAAGCATTCTGGTGCTCGACTTCTGGGCGACCTGGTGCGGGCCATGCATTTCCGAGGTGCCAGTGCTGAACAAGCTTCAGGAAAAGTACCGCGACAAGGGCGTGAGAGTAATTGGCGTTACGATGGCTTCCGGTGAGGCTAACGAAGTCAAACCCTTCGTCGGCAAGGCCAAGATGAAGTACACGGTCCTCATGGGCGATGACGATCAGGCTTATGATTTGAACGTGATAGCTTTCCCCACGACGTTTCTCGTCACGCGAGATATGAAGGTGTTTCGCAGGTACCTCGGCGCGGGACCAAGAAAGGCAGCGGAAATCGAGGCCGACATCCAAAAGCTCCTGGCTATTAACTGAGGCCGGGTTGCATTTGCAATTGCAGATCGATTTTTCGCAGCATCCCCTGATAAGCGAAGTTTCGAATAAGAGGCATCGCGCGTTACTTACCCTTTGCTCAGCCTTTGCTCAGCCTTTGCTCTTGGCCGCTGCCGCCTTCGCTGACGGTTCCTGCTGGTGGATGCGAGGCCGGCGATGTCGGGCGCCAATCATACGGCCATTTTGATAGTACTTTTCCGCGCGTTTTGAAAGAGTATTGCGATGAATGCGTAGCACCTCTGCGGCTTTTGATAAATTGCCGTTTGTTTTCTTGAGTACGGACAGAACAAAATACTTTTCAAATTCAGCCACTGCGTCTTCAAACAGTATTCCGCGCTCGACCATCTCGCCGACGAGCTCCTCCAGCTTTTTCTTCATCTCAAGTTCTCCTTAGTGGCGTGACCGTTCGCTTTGTCTTAACGTTTCTGTTGCCCGCGTTGTCTGACGCTTTCATTGCCGTTGAAGAATCGCTCCCTCAACTCTCGGGAAGTGAGATATGCGATCACTCGCGTTCCTTCCATAAGCGCCGGGCCGAAATAAGCCTTCTCAACAGCCTCGGGTGTGACTGGAAAGGCCGTCAGCGCAAGATAAATAACCGAGCATATCAGCCATCCTCTGACCAACCCCAGTGCGCCTCCAAGGGTATGATCCACCCAGCCCATTCGCGCGCGCTTCACCGCGCCGCGCAGCCGCCACGACAGTAAACTTCCCGCGACGACTACAATTACGAACACGCAAATAAATCCGAGCAGGTTTGCGAGCCAACCAGCCACGAAGATGCGTAGCAGGTCCGCAGCGTACATGTAAGAGTGCGCTGCCAAAACCAGCCCGGCTACGGTAAACGCAACCGAAACTATTACTCTGATGATTCCTTTTGTGGCCCCTGAGACGACTGATACCGATACAACCAGCAGGACTAAGAAGTCGAGAACTGTCATAGGATCATGGATGCAGGATACAGGATTCACGATTCAGGAACTTCAAGCCCTGAATCCCGATTCCTGACTCCTGATACCCGATCCACCGACCGTCTCTCCAGTCATTAGCCGGTACGCCTCAAGGTACTTCTCACTCGTCCGTGCTATCACGGTCTCAGGCAGGCCTGGCCCCGGAGGCTGCTTGTCCCACGTGATCGTTTCGAGGTAGTCACGCAAATACTGCTTATCGAATGACTGCTGACCTCGACCCGCCTCGTATGACTCCTTCGGCCAAAACCTTGATGAGTCCGGAGTCAATGCTTCATCAATCAGAATCACCTTACCGTCTTTTGTGCCGAACTCGAATTTGGTGTCGGCGATTATTATTCCCCGCGAATCGGCGTAGTCTGCCGCTCGCGAGTAAAGTGTGAGCGTCAGCCGCTTCAGCTCACGCGTCGCCTCTTCGCCGACGCTGTTAGCCATGACTTGCTCGCTGACGTTGATATCGTGACCGGTCTCGGCCTTTGTCGCCGGAGTGAAGATCGGCTCAGGAAGCTTCTCCGACTCGCGCAGCCCGGCCGGTAACTTGATGCCGCACACCTCACCGGTCTTCTGATACTCCTTCCAGCCGGAACCTGAAAGGTAACCGCGCGCCACACACTCAAATGAAAAGGCATCCGTCCGCGTTACCAACATCGAGCGCTGTTCAAGTTGATCGCGATAGGAGGGAAGCGGATCGGGATAGGCGGCAACATCCGTGGTAATCAAATGGTTCGCGACAACGTCTTTCAGGAATTCGAACCAGAACAAAGAAAACGCAGTCAGGACCGCGCCTTTGTAAGGAATCGGATCCGGCAGGACGACGTCGAAAGCAGAGATGCGGTCGGTTGTGACGATTAATAATTTATCGTCGAGCGCATAGACGTCTCTGACCTTGCCGCGCCGGAAAAACTCGACACCATGGATATCAGTTTGAGTGACTACGTTAATAGCCGTGCCTCTTCGATTTGGATTAAGCTGTCAACGTGCGTGGACTTCTACTAAATGACTAAGGGCGTTGTGATGGCACTCCGCATTATCAGCATGACGTTAATCGATGTCAAGCACTAACAGCACGAACGATCGACTTTTGTGTGAATTTTTTTGGTGCCAGTATTTTTGCGCGTAGTTGAGCTTGATTGTATACTCTCCGGTTGCGTATTCGACTGAATTCCCGCCTGTCATGAAGGAGGCGGAGTGGAAGGGCAATGATGGATTTCAAGCTTGTATGTGACTACGTTCCGCAAGGCGATCAGCCTCAAGCCATCGAACACCTGGTGCGCGGGATCGGAGAAGATCTCCAGCATCAGGTGCTGCTCGGCGTGACCGGGAGCGGCAAGACTTTCACGATGGCCGCGGTCATCGAGCGCATCAACCGGCCGGTGCTGGTGATGGCTCACAACAAAACCCTGGCCGCTCAGCTCTATCAGGAGTTCAAATCCTTTTTCCCTCATAACGCGATCGAATATTTTGTCAGTTACTACGACTACTATCAGCCGGAGGCCTATATTCCCTCGACCGACACCTATATCGAGAAGGAATCAACCGTAAACGAAGACATAGATCGGCTGAGGCTGTCGGCCACGCGAACCCTGTTCGAGCGGCGCGATTGCATAATCGTAGCAAGCGTCTCGTGTATCTACGGACTGGGCGATCCCGACGCCTACTACGGGATGGTCGCGTTCGTGGAGCGAGGCGAGCAGTTGTCGCGCACGGCGCTGCTCAAGAGACTCGTCGAGATTCAATATCAACGCAACGACACTTCCTTCGAGCGCGGGATGTTCAGGGTTCGCGGCGATGTCGTCGAGATCTACCCCGTTTATCAGGAGAATGCGCTGCGCATCGAGTTCTGGGG
This sequence comes from Blastocatellia bacterium, assembly GCA_035607285.1. Lineage (GTDB taxonomy): Bacteria > Acidobacteriota > Blastocatellia > UBA7656 > UBA7656 > Onstottus_A. The sequence goes on from DATNBZ010000081.1 coordinate 33,996, forward strand.
CGATGAGGTCGAAGCACTCTCGACAATCGATCCGCTGCTGGGCGAAGTAATCGAAACGCATGAACGGCTGCCCATCTACCCTAAGTCTCACTTCGTGATGCCTCAGGACCGGCTAAAGCGCGCGATCAGAACGATCAAGGAAGAACTCGACTGGTGGGAGCCCCAACTGATTGATCAGGGAAAACTCCTGGAAGCTCAGCGGCTGCATCAACGCACGCTTTATGACATCGAAATGCTCAAGGAACTGGGCTATTGTCACGGGATTGAAAACTACTCTCGGCACCTGACCGGACGTAACCCGGGCGAACCGCCGCCGACGCTGCTCGATTACCTGCCGCGTGATGCGATTGTGATGGTCGATGAGAGCCATCAGACGGTTCCTCAGGTTCGTGGCATGTACCACGGCGATCAGTCGCGCAAGAAGACTCTCGTCGAATACGGTTTCAGATTGCCTTCAGCGATGGACAATCGGCCGCTCAACTTTGAAGAGTGGGAAGAGCGAATGGGCCAGTTGGTGTTCGTGTCCGCGACGCCCGGACCGTACGAACTCTCAAAGACCGCAGGAGAGTTCATCGAGCAAGTCATTCGTCCAACCGGATTAATCGATCCTGTAGTGGACGTGCGCCCGGTGAAGGGACAAATCGACGACTTGTTAAACGAAGTGCGAATGCGCGCGGCGAAAAACGAGCGCGTGCTGGTGACTACTCTCACAAAGAAGATGGCGGAAAACCTGACCGAGTATTACGCGGAACTCGGAGTTCGAGTGCGCTATCTGCATTCAGAGATTATGACCCTGGATCGGATCAAGATACTTCGTGATCTGCGCGCGGGTGAGTTCGATGTGCTCGTCGGAATAAACCTCCTTCGTGAAGGACTGGACTTGCCGGAAGTCTCGCTGGTTGCGATTCTCGACGCGGACAAGGAGGGCTTCCTGCGATCGGAGTCGTCGTTGATACAGACGATCGGGCGAGCGGCTCGAAACCTCAACGGCCAGGCAATCCTCTACGCCGATCGAATGACTGATTCGATGAAGCGAGCTCTTGGCGAGACGCAGCGTCGTCGCGAAAGGCAAGCGGTCTACAATCGCGAGCACAACATCACTCCTGCCTCGATCGTTAAGGCGGTCGGTTCGACGCTTGTGTCGATCGTCGAGATGGACTACTTCAAAGTACCGAGCGTCGCCGAAGAAGCGGAAGAATACTCTGCGGAGAACATCGCTGCGACGATTCAGAAACTGGAGAGGCAGATGCGATCGGCTGCTGCGCACTACGAGTTCGAACGAGCAGCCGAGCTTCGTGATAAGATCAAGTACCTTCGGACCCGTCAGCTCGAGGTTGCGTAGCGTGACTAGTTTTGGCTTGCTTTGATTTCTTTGAGGGTTGGCTGTCCAAAGTACTTACGTGGATTGCCACACATCCAGCAGGAACATAGTTGCCGCGAGTGAGCGATCATACCGATCTTGCGAGGGTCGTTTACGAAGGAACCGCAATAATAGCTCTTCACGCGTTGCTTGATGCGTTCCTCGTGATGCCGTCTGATTGCGCGTGATCTCATATGAAATCGTGGTGTAGAGTGTATCTAAGCGCGTGATTGGAATTCAAGGTGGGGTGGCCCGAAAGAGGAATTATGGAAAACACAAACGTAGACTATCAACAGGCTTTGATAAACGAGATCGCGGGCTTGCCGCAAGAAGCGTTTCCCAACCTCTTGGAGATCGTTCGCCTATTCAAAGAGAGCGTGTTGGTCCAGAGTCGCCAAGCCGCTTTGGCGCTTCAGGACGAGTTTGATCAGTGGGAGCGGCTTAGCGATGAAGCGCTCGTTGAGTTCGAGAAGGGACTCCCATAATGGAAATCGGTGACGTCTACTCCGTTGAGATTCCCCCTAGCAACGGGCACGAGCAAGCTGGTGCGCGACCAGCCATCATTGTTCAAGCTCCGCAGTTCGGAGATCGTCTACCAACGGTGTTCATCGTCCCTTTAACCTCGCGCTCGACGGCGCAGTCGTTTCCCGGCACATTCCTGATCCAGCCTGATTCCGATAACAACTTGAATACGACCTCTGTGGCCTTAGTATTCCAGTTGCGCGCTATTGACAAGCGACGGGTTAAGCGAAGACTCGGGCGACTCAGTGCATCCGATCTCTCGCAGATACACGAACAAATCAAGGCGCTATTGAAACTCTAAGGGATCAAATCCGTCTTAGCCGAAGCTACACCAATTCAGGTCGCGGGCGCACATTGTTATGAGCCAATTCAACTTCATCACCGCGGGTGAATCTCACGGCAAAGGCTTAGTCGCCATCGTCGAAGGCCTGCCTGCCGGACTGCCGATCGATCCTGCTTTTATAAACCGCGAACTGTGG
>DATNBZ010000107.1:0-6575 GCA_035607285.1 Blastocatellia bacterium
TCACCGCGCCGCCTCGTTCCTCGGTCGCTCCATCTCGCCGGTCGGTGCTGCCTCAGTTGCTGGATCGGCTTGTCCTGTCGGATCTCGCGCGATTCTTCTTATTCATACTTGGAGGCTTCTCGGCCCTGATATTGATCATCACCTTGTTTCAACTTCTCGACTACATTACGCGCAACAACATAGATTGGTCGGTGGTGGCAAATTATCTCCTGTTTCTGCTTCCGTGGATTTTGAATTCGGTGGCTCCGATCGCGGCGCTCGTGGCAGTGATGATTACGTTTGGTTTGTTGCACAAGACCAACCAGATTGTCGCTCTGAAGGCCTCCGGCCAGTCGATCTTTCGTCTCGGTGCACCGGCGCTGGTTGCGTCGATACTGCTGTCCGGTTTTGTTTTTGTTAACCAGGACTACATTCTGCCATTCACCAACCGAAGGCAAAACAATCTGCGTTACATGATCCGGAAGGGTCAGGAACCTCCGCAGACGTTTTATCAAACGACCAACAAGTGGATATTTGGAAGCGAATCGCGAATCTTCAACTACGCATACTTCACGCCGACGATGAACACGTTCGCCCGGCTCAACGTGCTTGATCTGTCGAGGGAGCCGTTCAGCATCACGCGCCGGTTATACGCGCGGCGGGCCTGGTGGGACGCGACGACGGAAATGTGGGTTCTTGAAAACGGCTGGGAGCGCCGGTTCGAGAATGACCGACCTATCGGCTTTGAAGCCTTCAAGGAGAAGCGCATCGCTCTTGCAGAGCATCCGGAGTACTTCAAGAAAGAGGCGGTGGGTTCGTCGTCGATGACACTTTCCGAAGTGCGACGCGCAATAACTGATCTGTCGCGCTCGGGCTTCGATGTTCTTGACTTGCGGATTGCGCTTCAGAGCAAGATCGCTTTTCCGCTGACTTGCCTGGTGATGGTAATAGTCGGACTGCCGTTCTCCTTCTCGGTGGGCAAGCGCGGCGCGTTGTACGGTGTAGCAGCCGGGCTTGCGATTGGCCTGGGGTATTGGGGGCTGACCGGGCTCTTTGAACAAATGGGGCGGTACGAAATGTTACCACCAATGCTTGCGGCGTGGGGTCCGAACATGTTGTTTGGAGCCGGCGGGCTCTATCTCTTTCTCACGTCGCGTACTTGATCAGTGCTAGCGGCGCAAGCTTGTCGCGACAAATGCTCGACGGGTGCTTTCCCAGTACAACATCTCCAGCGCTCGTTCGTAAGGTTCCCACACATATGCATCGTGCTCGACCGGATAGAGGCGCACCTCGCGCTCTTCGACCTTCAGGGCAAAACAGACCTCCTCGTTATGCGTAACCCCCGGAGCGTACTTTGCTCGCCATAGCGGAGCGATCTCAAACGTGTTGATCACGCCGAGTTCAATCAATTCCTCTTCTCGCGCTACGAAGCCGGTTTCTTCGAACACTTCACGGATGGCCGCATGCCGGTGAGTCTCCCTTTCTTCAAGCGAACCTGTGACCGACTGCCAGAATCCGCCGTGACTGGCGATACGTCTCAACAGAAGGTACCGGCGCTCGGGGCCTGTCTCGGAGAAGATAACAACTTGAACGGAACGGGGTTGCTTGAACTGCACGGTTGAGTACCCGGAAGGGAGAGTTTGACAGCCTCGATCCTCAAAGAATCCTTACATCGTGAACAGACTATGGAAATCGGCGGGTGGAATGATGCAAGCAGTAGGCAGCTCCGCCGATGTTAACCCTGGAGGACTGCCTACTGCCGCTTTTGTGTTCCAACGCGAGCGTTGAAGATCAAGCCCCGCAGAAGCGAAGGTCGTTAGCGTCATGAATCTCTTGGCGCCAGGACGCGCGCGCCTCCTTCGCATTTAGAATTCTGCGGCGACTGCGATTAACTACTTCTTGGCGCCGATCACTGCATCCTTGGCAGCCTTTGCCACTCGGAATCTGATGACCGTTTTCGCCGGGATGTTGATTTCGGCTCCGGTGGCCGGGTTGCGCCCGAGTCGCGCCTTGGTTTGCTTCTTGACCAGCTTGCCGACGCCCGGAATGGTAAACTCTCCGGCCCTCTTGGCTTCACGATAGGCGATGGTGCTCAACGCCTCCATGAAGGCCACAGCCGTTTTCTTGTTGGTTCCGGTAGCTTCAGCTAATTCCGTCGCTAGCTGCGTCTTGGATAACTTCTTTCCGTTTGCCATAAGTTCTAGTTTCCTCTTTCTGGATTGGTCTCTGTGTCTGTGCACAGGCTACGAATACTCTTGTTCCGGTGAGCAAAGCGGCACCCGTTTTCGGGGCGCATCCACCTTTCGTCGTCCGCATTTCAACAGGTTTCAAAAAGATGCCCCTGCTTTGGCCGCCCCTCGATCGAGCCAGCAAAACAGGGGATTTCTGCGACGCGAAGATTACTACACCAGAGGGGAACTTGCAACTAAAAAGTGCTAAAAACAGGCTTTTTTATTAGGTGAAATCACATCTAGTGCAAACAAACGTCCCGCCATGTCAGGCGCGGTGAAGCACTGCCCTGCTTGAGGCAATTTCCGTTGTCTCAGCCAGCGTCCCTGTTGGTACTTATTGACTAGCGACATTCCCCAGTGAGAGAATTTTGCCCGGTGAAGTAATCTCCGCGGCCGAGATGACGGCCGATCGCGATTTTGAGGTCCTGCTGGGTAAACGTGCATGCTACAGTTTAAGCCGCGCCAATCTGAAGTAGAACAAGCTCGCGCCAGGTGGAACATTGGTATCGATCGACGCCGGGTCGGGGTTTATATCGGTCTGGCAGTTATTGGCGGTCTTGCGCTCGGTTTTGTGTTGGGGCGATACACCACGCATAAGGAAGTTCTAGCGCAGCCACCTGCTGCTGCTGATACGCGAGTGCCGAGTCGCCCGCCCGCCACGGATCCATCAGTCGAGTTTCACACCGTCACAAGAATCTTGCGCGCCGATACGATCGAAGTGGACACAGTAGGTCCGGTGCGCATGCTCGGGATCGAGACTCCCGACGGCAAAACGCCCGTCGAAATCTACGGCGTCCATGGTCAACGAGCCGTCAGTTACGCCCAGAAGACTTTGCTGGGGCAGGTAGTGAGGCTGGAGTACGACCCAATAGCTGCTCTCACAAAAGACGAATCCGGTCAGGTCCTTGCTTACGTTTATACACGCGACGGACTGTTGATCAACTCGGAGATGGTAAGACAGGGCCTCGCTTTTGTGCACGGGGCCGAGCAGTCGCGACTGGCCAACGATTTTCGCACCATCGAGCGGGAAGCGATGCAGTCAATGCGCGGCGTGTGGGGACCGACCTCGCCCGCAATTGCATCATCTACGGCGCCCGCCATCACACCGGCAGCAACTCCCGCAACCCCGTCTTCAGCGGACAAGCCGAAGAAGCTAGCCCCGCTCGCGCCTTCAGAATTAGGAGCGAACATACCTGCGATTTCGACTTCACAAGCAGGCTCGTCGGAACCAGGCGTATGGGTGTCGCCGGGCGACAAGATGTATCACAAGGCAGAGTGCACCTTCCTGGATAAGAAGAAGCATTCTCTCCCGCTGGCCCAGGCGAAGTCTCAAGGTTACACAGCCTGCAGCCGCTGCTACGCTTCGACTGTGCTCAAAGCTCCCTGACCAACGGCCCCGTGACTATTGACTGATGCCTTATACTGGCTGAGGACTGTCCCCTACCAGAAATCTCGTGCGAGGTTCGCCCTCCAACCCTACGATAGGACTTACCCGAAGGCGTACGCGTAGGACCGCACGAAAGAAGAGAACAGGAACTCATAATGCCCAGGCCATCACTCGGTGTCTGCACTACAATCGCGCTTTCATTTTTCTTATTCGCAAATTCCTGTCTGGCAAACACATCTCGCAAATCCGCTCAACCGAACTCCTCGTCGGCCTGCGGTTCGTGCGCCGCGGTCTCCAACAAATCTAACGGTGGGCGCGCGCTAAAAAAGAGCGTGAAGACGGCAAGCAAAACTCCGTGTCATCCAAAGGACTACCTTGATCCGAAGGTCGCGGCAAATTACAAGACCGCCGTACGCCAGATGAAGCGAGAGGGTATCAAGCCTAAAGTCACCAGCGTATGGCGTTCAACGGATTATCAGGGGCAGTTGCACAAGTGCTCGACTAGTACTCGTTGCCGCAGGGAGCATCCGGGACTTTACTACGCGCTGCCTCCCGGCAATTCGCTCCATGAAGCCGGGTTTGCCGTCGACATCTCGGGCGTCGCCGCAGGTCCGCGAGGCAGAAAGCGCCTCACTTCACAGGGGCATAGAATCGTAAGCATAATGCGCAAGAATGGGTTCAACTGGCGATATCAGCTCGCCGACCCTGCCCACTTCGAAGCAGATCCGAAAAGGCACGGGTATCGCAGCGCAAAGCAGGCCATCGCGCACACACAGACTACATGCACCGTCAAGCTGGCTAAATTGGCTAAGGTAACAAACCACACATCTCAGAAAAAGACTGGCGCCAAAGTCTCTGTCGATCGAAGTCGTCCGTCGGCGAAGACACAATTGTCAGCCCGCGGACCAGCCGCAAAACTCCCTCGGCATTCCGTCAAAGCTCGAGCATAGAGGCCTGGCAACGGGTGTAATTAGAAATGGGACTTGGGTCACGGCACTTCGAAGTGGCGACCGAGAGTTCCGCTTAGCAACCCCGTAGGGGTGCGATGTTTGTAGTAAAGACGGCACGCGAACTTCCGAGCTCCGTTAGGAGCGGCATAAACCTTTAGCCCGCAGGACATTCCACCCCTACGGGGTTGGCAACGTAGCGATCTCGATTCTACAAGCATTCTACCCCTACGCGGTTACCCCTGCGGGGTTCTAAGAAATTCTCCAGAGCTTCCTCGATGAGGAGCCACGTCCACCATAAGTCCCATTCTTAATCACACCCCTGGCAGCAGCCGTCTTAACAGGATTAACGCGACTTCCATAGCTCACACGCCTGTGTAGCTTCACTCACGTCGTCCCGTCGAAGGATGGGGCGCAATTGACTTCCATTCTTTCATCTCATTAGAATCGCCGCTCAGTTTCCAGGCGCGAGTTCAATCAGTGAAACTGTCGGTTCTCGACTGGTCTGTCAAAGCAGCAAACAAGGAGACTAAGTGCTTTTCTTAAAGAGAGTCGTCGTAGCATTCGCGCTACTCAGCCTTTCGAACGTCTTTGCTTTGCTCCCGGCAAACGCGGCCCAGAAGGAAACCTCAAAGCCGGCTACGCTGAATCAAGCCTGGGTCGAGCAGACGCTCGCGTCGATGACCCTCGATGAAAAGATTGGGCAGTTGATCATTCCCGCAACGGTCGGGATGTTCCTGAGCCAGGACAGCGAGACCTTTCAGCAGATGCGGCGCGACATAACTGAATTTCATGTCGGCGGATATCATATGCTGGGCGAGGTGAGCATCCTTCACGAACCCGCTGGTGTAGCCTTGCTCATAAACCACCTGCAAGAGCTGGCCAAAGTGCCGTTGTGGATAACCGCTGACTTTGAAGGCGGCGTCGGACTTCGCTACATCGGGGCCACGCGGCTTCCCCGAGCGATGGCGATGGGCGCAACCGGAAACCCTGAGATGGCCTATCAGGCAGCCCGCATCACCGCCGAAGAAGCTCGCGCGCTTGGCGTTCAAGTCAACTTCTATCCGGTCACCGACGTGAATAACAACGCCCGCAATCCGATCATCAACATCCGCTCGTTCGGCGGCGATCCAAATCAAGTAGGCCTGATGGCTCGCGCTTACATAAGGGGCTCACAGGAGCACGGCGTGATGGCAACCGCGAAACACTTCCCGGGCCACGGCGATACGTCAACCGATTCGCATCTCGAGCTTCCCGTCGTCGACGTCGATCGCGCGCGGCTGAACTCGATCGAGCTTCCGCCATTCCGAGCCGCCATAGAAGAAGGCGTCGGCGGCGTGATGAGTGCGCATATCGCGTTGCCGCAAATTGAAACTGAGAGGCTGCCTGCAACGCTCTCGCCGAAAATGCTGACAGGAATCCTTCGCGGTGAAATGAAATTCAACGGCGTCATATTTACCGACGCTCTTAATATGCGCGGCGTCGTGGCGCATTATCCTGAGGGCGAAGCCGCGGTGCGCGCGATAAAAGCTGGCGCCGATGTGCTGCTTTACCCGCCGACCGTTGAACAGGCATTCGTTGCGGTGAAGCGCGCGGTCGAAGCGGGCGAGATCAAAGAATCGCGGCTCGACGAATCGGTGCGCCGAATCCTGAGCGCAAAAGGGAAGCTTGGCCTCGATCGCAATCGCTTCGTCGATATCGGCAAACTTGATACGACGCTTGGCACAAACGAGCATCAACGCACGGCGCAACAGATCATCGAGAACGCGATCACGCTGGTGCGCGACACTCGAAAAGACTTGCCCTTGAAGCTCGCTCGAGAACAAAAGGTACTTTTCATTTCAATGGTCGATAACAGCGACGGGTGGCGCGACGGAGTACCTGGCAGCGCCTTCTTTGCCGGACTGGTGAAGCGCCATCAGAGTTCGACTCACGTTTACGTTACGGACAAAACGTCTCCCGCCGAGTTCGAGTTGATAAAGAAGCTCGCGGCGCTCTCAGACGCGGTGATCGTCAACGCCTTTATTCGGG
>DATNBZ010000112.1:0-34885 GCA_035607285.1 Blastocatellia bacterium
TCTGATGACGGAGGCATCGACTTCGATTTCTCCAACCTCTCCGACAGATCCAATGAACGGATAAGCTAGTATGACCGGTACTCGCCAAAAGTTAGACGCCCTCTCGAAACTTGGATCGTCAGCGCAAAAGCGATCCGGCAGGTGTTCGCTGAGGAAGAGGTTGGCTGCGGCTTGAGCCTCCAACGCAGTGACTTCAGTGAGCAGATTCGCGGTCATAAGGAAAAGTACCGCTAACGGGACTCGAACCCGTAGTCTCCGCCTTGAGAGGGCGGCGTGTTAACCACTTACACTATAGCGGCAAAGATCAATGCTTCGAGGCTTAGTATACACAGCCCACTTTGCCATCGCAACGCATCGTCTGATTTGTGTAGCCTTCAGATTCTGCGTTGCTTAATTACCTCCGCGTGCTTTGCGGTCCTTTGTGTCTTTGCGCTCAGTATTAGGAATAAAACCCTATACTCAGCGCAAAGACGCAAAGGACCGCAAAGCACGCGAACGTGCGAAAGCAATTTGACCTTTGAATCTGTGGGTGCTTGAATATCCCCCTCAGTGGTCGCTGGAATCCCCGCAGCGCAGTTTGCGCGAAACTTAATTGGTCGTTAGAACATGAGTCTGCGCTGAATAGCATCAGGTCGAGTTATAGACGCCGGCGAAAAGCCGCGCTTTACGAACAGTGATCAGGCAAGGAATACAAAATCCAGCGGCGCTCACTGAAGCCGAGTTTGGCTCGCTTATTAAGCCTGAAACATCTCGTGATCTCCGCAAGATGAAATTGACAAGGCGATGCGTGCTCGCGTCCTGGAGCAGTTTTCTAACTCCTTTGGGAGCTTAGCGGAACGATGGGTCAGATCTTTCATCGAAGTACCAACTTTATCTCGAAAGTTAGCATCTTCGGCGCGATTTTCTTCGTCGCAATAATCATCTGGCTCTTGCTCGAATTCAACAGGTCCTCCTACTACACTCAGGCTTATTTCCCCCGCGAACAGCCCGTTCAATTCAGTCATAAACATCACGTCGGAGATGACGGCATCGATTGCCGTTACTGCCACACCACCGTCGAGAAGCTTGCCTACGCAGGCATTCCTCCGACTAAGACCTGTATGAATTGCCATTCGCAGATCTGGGCGAACAGCCCTTATCTCGAGCCGATCCGCGAAAGCTGGCGGACGGGCAAGCCTATCAAGTGGACTCGAGTGCACGATCTTCCCGACTTCGTTTATTTCAATCACAGCATTCATGTAGACAAGGGCGTCGGCTGCTCGACCTGTCACGGGAGAGTTGACCTGATGCCGCTTACCTATCAAGTCGCGTCGCTGAATATGGAATGGTGTCTCGAGTGTCATCGCAGTCCGGAGAAGTTCATCAGGCCGAAGAAGGAAGTGTTCACAATGGAGTGGCCGCCCGCACAGTGGGGTCAAAGCAGCGACAAGCAATGGCATCAGGATGTCGAGGGTCCGAAGCTGGCAAACGAATACAAGATTCAAAGCACGGGAGTGCTGACGAGCTGCAGCACCTGCCACCGTTAGAAGATAGAGGATAGAGGATCGAGGATAGAAGATAGAGGACAGAAGATAGAGGATCGAGGATAGAAGATGGCTGAGCTGGTCAAGTTAGTGAATGCAGTGAAGGGTCGCGCAGAAGATCGCGATGCCGGCTCTTCCATCCTCGATCCTCAATCTTCCATCCTCGATCCTCGAGCTTCAGGCAAGGAATACTGGCGCAGTCTCGAAGAATTGGCCGACACCGAAGAGTTCCAGGAACTGCTTCATCGGGAGTTTCCGCAAAACGCCAGCGAGTTCAACGATCCCCTTGGGCGTCGCAAATTTCTCAAACTCATGGGCGCGTCGTTTGCGCTCGCGGGATTGACTGCCTGCACGCGCCAGCCCGAAGAATACATCGCGCCTTATGTTCGCCAACCTGAAGAACTCGTTCCCGGTAAAGCGGTGTACTTTGCTACGGCGATGCCGTTGGACGGATTCGCTACCGGGTTGATCGTGGAGAGTCACGAAGGCCGCCCCACCAAGATCGAAGGCAACAAGGATCATCCCGCAAGCCTCGGCGCTACGGATGTGTTCTCGCAGGCATCGGTGCTCGGGCTTTACGATCCGGATCGATCTCAGACGCTGACTTTTCTTGGGGACATAGTCACGTGGTCGGCGTTTCTTGGAGCGGTAAAGCCGGCGATGGACGCGCAACGGGCAGTCGCGGCGCAGCAGCCGGCAAAAGGTGGTTTGAGGATCCTCACCGGAACGGTGACTTCTCCGACGCTGGCTTATCAGATCAAGACTCTGCTCGCTACGTTGCCGAACGCGAAGTGGCATCAATACGATCCCGCCGGCCGCGACAACGTCCGTGAAGGTTCGAAGCTGGCATTCGGGCAGTATGCGAATACGGTTTATCACTTCGAGAAGGCTGACGTAGTCCTGTCGCTCGATTCAGACTTCCTCTCGTGTGGGCCGGCGAGCTTGAGATACGCGCGGGACTTCGCGGCTAAGCGCAGGTTGACGAACGGCAATAAAGAGATGAGCCGGCTTTACGTTGTCGAGAGCACGGTGACCAACACGGGTGCTGTAGCGGACCAACGCCTGGCTCTGAGACCAAGCGAGGTCGAACCTTTCGCGCAGACAGTTGCGCGCAATATGGTTCGTGGCACCGCCATCGATGACTTTGGTTTTCGCACCGCAGAAGATCTTTCTCCCGAACATGAGAAATGGGTTGAGGCCATCGGTGAGGATCTTCTAAAACATCGCGGAACGAGCATTGTGATTGCTGGAGAATCTCAGCCGCCCGCGGTACACGCCGATGCTCACAGAATTAATGAGGCACTCGGCAATGTCGGCAATACAATTGTGTACACCGACCCTGTAGAGGCTAACCCCGCTGACGGGAATGCTTCGCTTCGTGAGCTCGTCGGGGACATCAACTCGGGCCAGGTGGATGTGCTCCTGATCCTGGGCGGCAATCCGGTTTACGACGCGCCGGCTGATGTCGAGTTCGCGGCAGCGATTAGAAAGGTCCCCCTTCGAATTCATCTGAGCCTCTACAAGGACGAAACTTCCGAGTTGTGTCAGTGGCACATTCCCGAAGCTCACTACCTCGAATCGTGGAGCGACACACGGGCGTACGATGGGACCGTCTCGATCATTCAGCCGTTGATAGCGCCGCTTTATTCCGGCAGGACGGCTCACGAAGTTCTGGCGGCGTTCTTGAATGAACCCGAGCGGCCCGGGTATGAAATCGTTCGCGACTATTGGAGCAAGCGATTTGCCGCAGGCTTGCAGGAGCCTCAAGTCAAAGTCGCCGCGACGCCGAACGCCCCCCCAAATCAATCTGCAGTTGCCCCCGCGCAGCCAGCGCAGAGCAGCCCGGCAGCGCAGAGCGCGTCTGGGTTCGAACAGTTTTGGCGCAAGTCCCTTCACGACGGCTTCGTCGCCGGCACCTCGCTCCCGCAAAAGAACAATCTAAAAGCGACGGCAGTGCCTGCGAACCAATTTCCGACCAAATCGCGACTCGAGATTGTTTTTCGCGCGGACCCCACGATTCACGACGGGCGCTTTGCAAATAACGGATGGCTGCAGGAGCTGCCCAAGCCTTTGAGCAAGCTCACGTGGGACAACGCGGCGATTGTAAGTCCGGCTACTGCCGCCACTCTCGGTCTTGGAAAGAAGGTCAATGACATCGCGACGAATCGCATGGGAAGCATCGGCGGCGAGATTATTGCCGATCAAGTCGAGTTGCGTTACCAGGGACGGAGAGTCGTAGCTCCTGTCTTCATTCAACCCGGTCATCCCGACAATGTAGTAACCGTCCATCTCGGTTACGGCCGAACAATCGCCGGCAAGGTTGGATCGAGCGCGGGCTTTAATGCTTACTCGATTCGCACATCTGACGCGCCGTGGTTTGGTTCGGGGCTCGAGATATCGAAGACCGGAGGGACCTACTCTCTCGCGACAACGCAATCGCATCACCTGCTCGACGCGGAAGACGTAGGAGAGCGCGACATCCTTCGCTCAGCCACGCTCGATGAGTATCGAAAGCACCCGAGCCTGGCGCCTGAAAACGACGAGTCCAACCCGAAAGAGTCTTTGTATCCGCCATTCCAATACGACGGGTACGCCTGGGGCATGGCGATTGACTTGAACTCGTGCATCGGCTGCAGCGCCTGCATTGTTGCCTGCGTAGCCGAGAACAACATTCCGGTAGTGGGCAAGGAACAAGTCGCTCGCAGCCGCGAAATGCATTGGCTCCGCGTCGACGCCTACTACAAAGGCGGACAGACAAACCCGAAGACTTATTTTCAACCCGTTCCCTGCCAGCAATGCGAGAACGCGCCGTGCGAGTTGGTGTGCCCGGTCGCCGCTACGGCACACAGCGCCGAGGGTCTGAATGACATGACCTACAATCGCTGCGTCGGGACGCGCTATTGCTCGAACAACTGTCCGTACAAGGTTCGGCGTTTCAATTTTCTTCTGTATCAGGATTTCTACACCGCGAGCCTGAAGATGATGCGCAACCCCGACGTGAGCGTGCGCAGCCGCGGCGTGATGGAAAAATGCACTTACTGTGTTCAGCGAATACAGGAAGCGAAAATTGATTCGGAGAAAGAAAACCGCCAGGTCCGCGACGGCGAGATCGTCACGGCGTGCGAACAGGCTTGTCCGACCCAGGCGATTGTCTTTGGCGACATCAACGATCCCGCAAGCCGTGTCGCGAAACTCAAAGGCGAGGAACGAAACTACAGCCTGCTGGGCTCATTGAACACCAGGCCACGAACGACGTATCTGGGCGCGGTGCGAAACCCGAACCCTGAACTGGAGAACTCATAAGGATGCAGGATCACACTCAGGATCCGGTCAGCGACTCGACGATAACGCCCCCTTCGGTAATCGGAGGGCATCAGACGTTCGCGTCCGTCACCGACAAGATCAGTGCGATCGCGCTCGCAAAGCGCACTCCGACCGGCTGGTTTATCGGCGCGGGAATCTCGTTCCTGCTCGCGATGCTGTTGCTATACACGATTGGATATCTGGTCCTGACAGGAATCGGAATCTGGGGCAATAACATTCCGGTCGGGTGGGCGTTTGACATCATCAACTTCGTTTGGTGGATTGGAATCGGGCACGCCGGAACGTTGATATCGGCAATCCTTCTGTTGCTGCGCCAGCAGTGGCGCACGTCGATCAATCGCTTTGCCGAAGCGATGACTTTGTTCGCCGTAGCATGCGCGGGCTTGTTTCCACTTCTCCATACCGGGCGGCCGTGGCTTGCGCACTGGCTGTTTCCGGTCCCGAACACGATGGGAGTGTGGCCGCAGTTTCGCAGTCCGTTGATCTGGGACGTGTTCGCGGTTTCAACCTATGCAACGGTCTCGGCGCTCTTCTGGTTCGTAGGATTGATTCCCGATTTTGCGACGTTGCGCGACCGGGCCAGGCGAAGAGCGGCAAAGGTCATCTACGGGATGTTGGCGATGGGCTGGCGAGGCTCGGCCAGACATTGGCATCGCTACGAGACGGCGTATCTGTTGTTGGCGGGATTGGCGACGCCGCTTGTCGTATCGGTTCACACGGTGGTGAGCTTTGACTTCGCGGTGGGGATCGTCCCCGGCTGGCATACGACGGTGTTCCCGCCGTACTTCGTCGCGGGCGCGATTTATTCCGGCTTTGCGATGGTGATGACTCTTGCGATCCCGCTCAGAAAATTCTACGGGCTCGAAGACTTCATCACGATGCGGCACCTGCGCAACATGTCGAAAATAATGCTGGCCACCGGATTGATCGTCGGCTACGGATACATGATGGAGACGTTCATGGCCTGGTACAGCGCCAGCACGTTCGAAGAATTCATGATCAAGAATCGGATGATGGGGCCTTACGCGCCGCTGTACTGGTCGTTGATTCTGTGCAACATTCTGATCCCACAAATCCTGTGGTCAAAGAGGGCGCGAGGCAGTGTTCTCTTACTCTTCGTAGTCTCGCTCATCGTCAACGTCGGGATGTGGCTCGAGCGATTCGTGATCATCGTTACGAGTTTGCACAGGGATTTCCTGCCGTCGTCGTGGGCGATGTATCGGCCAACCGTTTGGGACTTCTCGATGTTCATCGGCACGATCGGACTGTTCCTGAGCCTGCTGTTCCTGTTCATTCGGTTCCTGCCGATGATTTCGATTTTCGAGATACGCACAATTCTGCCTCAAGCGGAAGTGCACGAAGCCGGGGACTAGGACGTTCCGAGATCACATGTAGGGGCGGCCCTCCGTGGCCGCCCCTCGATGGCAAGGACTTAAGCCTCTCGACGGAGGCGGCCACGGAGTAAGCAGTGTTCGTATTAACGATCCGCTGCCGCGAAGAAACCGATGGCGTGCGGTCGGGGGGCTGTTTTCCGTAGCCCAGGCGTTTACGCCTGGGTCGTGAGCGGCCACGGTCTTCGAGCCCCGTTTACGGGCTTGAAAAAGTGTTTAGCGGCTTTCGATCCGTCGAAAAGCCCGATAAATCGGGCTCGAAGACGAGATCAATCGCCGTCAAACCCAGGCGTAAACGCCTGGGCTAGTGGAAGAGATCAATCGCCGTCAACCCAGGCGTAAACGCCTGGGCTAGTGGAAAAAGATCAATCGCCGTCAAACCCAGGCGTAAACGCCTGGGCTAGTGGAAAAGATCAATCGCCGTCAACCCAGGCGTAAACGCCTGGGCTAGCGGAAAAGATCAACCGCCGTCAACCCAGGCGTAAACGCCTGGGCTAGTGGAAAAGGACCGGCGGTGGTTTCTAAGGAGGAGGGCCGCCCCAATAGGCCAAGGAAAAGAAAGCGATGACCTCGAGACATAGACTTTACGGCTTAATGGCTGAGTTCGACGAACCGACCGCACTGGTGCACGCGGCGCGGCGTACGCACGATGAGGGCTATCGCAGGATCGATGCATATTCGCCGTTTCCGATCGAAGAACTCACGGACGCGATCGGGTTCCATCACACGAGGCTTCCGTTGATCGTCTTGATCGGCGGAATCATTGGATGCATAGGCGGGTTCGGACTGTGCTACTGGGTGTCGACCAGCGTTTATCCGCTCAACATTGGAGGCAGGCCGTTGAATAGCTGGCCCGCCTTCATACCGGTTACTTTCGAGTGCACGATTCTGCTCGCCGCGCTGTCAGCGGTGTTTGGCATGTTGGCCCTGAACGGTCTCCCCGAGCCGTATCATCCGGTGTTCAACGTGCCGAGCTTTGATCAGGCGAGCCGCAACAAGTTTTTCTTGTGCATCGAAGCCGCCGATCCGCAATTCCAGGAGGCGAAGACTCGCGAGTTCCTGAAAGACCTTGGCGCAAGAGAGGTGAGCGACGTTGAGTTTTAGGAATGCCGAAGGATTGAGGATCGAGGATAGACGATGGAGGATCGAGAATAGACAATGGAGGATTGAGCATGCCAAGGATACAGAGTTTTAGAGACCTTGATGTCTATCAGCTAGGGCTACGGGAGGCGAAGCGAGTCTTCGTGATCACGAGGGACTTCCCGACGGAAGAAAGGTACTCCCTTACGGATCAAATTCGCCGATCCTCGCGCGCGGTGAACGCATTATTGGCCGAAGCGTGGGCGCGGCGCAGGTATATGGCCGCATTTGTGAACAAGGTAAATGAATCGCTCGGCGAAGCAATGGAAACCCAGGCATGGCTCGATCATTCGCTCGCGTGCGATTACATAGACGCAAAGCAGCACGCTGAGTTGGATAAAGTCTGGCAGCGAATCGGAGCGATGCTCAACAGAATGATTCAAAAGGCAGACACCTTTTGTCCATCACCCGTCCGTTAGGTAATGGCCGGAGAAGAAGGCGTGTAACATTGAAATAAACTGATGCACTCATCCATCTTCAATCTTCGATCCTCGATCCTCGTCCTTGCGGCGTTGGCCGTCTCCGGCTGTCGTCAGGACATGCACGATCAGCCAAAGTACAGGCCTCAGCGGCCGATCGATCAAATTGGATCGATCAACGACGGAACGTCTGCCCGCCCGCAAGTGGAGGGCACAGTTGCTCGCGATCAATTGAGAGACGACGTCGAGTTCTACACCGGAAAGTTGCGTACTGCGCAAACGCCGTCGGCCGCACCAGCGCAAACGCCGGCGGCACAGGCGGCCAACGCACAGGCAGATCAGAACGGGGCGCCAACTTATCAGGGATTCGTAACCGAGTTCCCGATGCCGATCACCGCCGCGGATCTCGATCGCGGACAGGAGCGCTTCAATATCTATTGCTCGGTGTGTCACGGCCGCGTCGGAGACGGCTCGGGTATGATCGTGAAGCGCGGCTTCCGCAAGCCGCCTTCTTTTCACGACGAGCGTTTGCGCAACGCACCCATCGGATACTTTTTCGACGTCGAGACGAACGGCTTTGGAGCGATGCCCGACTACGCTTCACAGATTCCACCGGAAGATCGATGGCGAATCATTGCTTACATTCGCGCGTTACAACTCAGCCAGCGTGCGGCCCTCGATGATGTACCTGCGAGTGATCGCGGCAAGCTCAACAGCGGACCTCAGTCACCGGAAGAAGGAGTGCATCGGTAAATGATTCAGACGATCGACAAGGCTCCTCCCGAGGTGGATCAGTTTCAGCGGCGAGCGCTGATGGTTGGCGGCGCAGCAACCGCGGTCTGCGTAATCGGCGCCATCTTCAACATGGGTCAGTTCCTCCGATCGTATCTGGTGGCTTATGTTTTCTGGATCGGGATTACCCTTGGATGCTTCGCGATCCTGATGCTTCAGCACATGTCCGGTGGCGCGTGGGGTCTCGTGATCCGGCGATTGCTCGAATCGGCAACCAGGACTTTCCCGCTTTTGGCTCTGTTGTTTTTGCCGATCGCCTTTGGTGTCGCGTCTGTTTATCCCTGGGCACATCCGCTGGCAGCGGACGCTCCGGAAGCATTGAAGCACGCGCTGGCTCACAAGGCGCCTTACCTGAACGTGCCGTTCTTCCTGGTACGAGCGGTCTTCTATTTTGGCGTATGGAACCTGATGAGCTACTTCCTGAACAAGTGGTCGCTCGAGCAGGATAGAACCGGACACCGGCCGCTCACGACCAAGCTTCAGTCGTTGAGCGGGCCCGGGCTGGTGCTCTACGGATTGACGGTGACGTTCGCGTCAGTCGATTGGTTGATGTCGCTCGAGCCGCAATGGTTTTCGACGATGTACGGAATCCTGATCATGGGCGGCCAGGGATTGTCGGCGATGGCGTTCATAATCGCGGTGGTCGTGGTGTTGTCGCAGTACAAGCCGCTGTCGGAGGTGATCAAGCCGCGGCACTTGCACGACCTCGGCAAGCTGATGCTTGCGTTCCTGATGCTGTGGGCCTACTTCGGCTTCTCGCAGTTTCTGATCATCTGGGCGGGAAACCTGCCTGAAGAGATTCCGTGGTATGTGCGGCGGCTTCAATCGTCGTGGAAGTGGCTGGGACTTGCGCTGGTTGTGCTTCAGTTTGCGCTGCCGTTTGTGTTGCTGCTCTCGCGAGACTTGAAGCGAAACGCTCGAAGGCTGGTGATAGTCGCGACAGCAGTGATCGTGATGCGGCTTGTCGATCTGATCTGGCTCACCGGACCTGAGTTTTACAACGGCGCGTTTCGAATTCACTGGATGGATGTGCTGATGCCTGTCGGGCTCGGCGGATTGTGGCTCGCGTATTTTGCTCATCAGTTGAAGGCGAGGCCGCTCTTGCCGATTGGTGATCCGTTTCTCGAAGAGGCGCTTGCGCCCAGCGGGCATTAAAGGGATTGGAGCGAGGAAAGAGGAAATGCGACGGCTTTCACATCGGATGCGGGGAATCCCACCAACGCAGTTGGTGGATCGTTCATACTCGGCCTACGGAACGAAATCGCGGCTGGGTTTGAATCCCACCAACGCAGTTGGTGGGATTGCCGTTCAGCGCAAGTCTGTTATGGCTTTTTAACGGTCTGCGCTAGGAGACTAATGAGCGAACATAGCGGAGACAAGCGCATCGATGACTCGACTTCCAAAGAGATGAGCCTCGGTCACGAAGGAATCACGCTTAAGATCGGGCCGGTCGTGTGGTTCATGATTGGTTTAAGCGTAGCGACGGTGATTGTTTTCTTGTTGATGACCGGACTGTTCTCCGTGCTTGCCAGTCGCGCCGGTAAGTCAGAAGACCGACCTTCCCCGCTTGCGGACGAACGACAAAAGCTTCCGCCCGAGCCGCGACTGCAACTGGCGCCAACAACTGCTCAGCAGTTGGAGGACAAGCGCCCGCCGAACATCAAGCAGGATCATCCGCTTCAAGAGATAAAGCGCGTTCGAGCCGAGGAGGATGCGAAGCTGAATAGCTACGGTTGGGTCGATCAGAAGAGCGGAGTGGTTCACATTCCCATCGACGATGCGAAGAGACTATTGCTTGAGAGAGGGCTTGCAACACGAAAATGAGGAAGACAGAAGTGGAAATGCAAAAGGCAAAAGTGCATTACGCGAAGATCGAGACGGAACAACAGCCTGCGGGGTTTGCGGTCGCCGCGCGCGCTGTGACCTTTTGCCTTTTGCTTTTTTCGTTTTGCATTCCGGTTCTCGCTCAGGGATGGGCTCAATCACCCTCGCCGCTCGCGAGCGAAGATCCGTCGTCCGGCAAAGTTCGGATGCTGGAAAATGTCGGAATAGATCAGCGGCTCGGCGAGCAGCTTCCACTCGACTTGACGTTTCGCGATGAGAGCGGCGCTGTAGTCCGGCTTGGGGATTATTTTGGAAAAAAGCCAGTCGTGCTCACACTCGTCTACTACTCGTGTCCGATGTTGTGCAACCAGGTGCTGAACGGAATGACCAGCGCGCTCGATGTCGTCTCGTTCGATATCGGAAAGGAGTTTGAAGTCGTAACCGTCAGCTTCGATCCAAGAGAAACGCCGGAGCTGGCGCGGGCCAAGAAAGCGACATACATCGACTGGTACAAGCGTCCGGGCGCTGCCGACGGATGGCACTTCCTGACCGGCGCCAAAGCTTCAATCGACAAGCTCACCGAAGCCGCGGGCTTTCACTATAAGTTCGATGCGGCGACAAATCAGTTCGTGCATGCCAGCGGAATCATGCTCGCGACGCCGGAGGGAAGGCTCGCGCGCTACTTCTATGGAATCGAATACGCGCCAAAGGATCTGCGATTAGGTTTGATCGAGGCCTCGGAGAAGAAGATCGGTAACCCAGTCGACCGGTTGCTCTTGTATTGCTATCACTACGACCCGGCGTCCGGGAAGTACGGCGCGGTCGCGATGAACATCCTGAGGCTTGCGGCCATTGCGACCGTCGGAGGATTGATTGCGATGCTTTTGCTTTTGCGCCGAAGGAGTTCGCTCGATCACCGACGAGAATTGGAAGGGGTGAGCTAGCGTATGCAGGTCAGCATGCCATTTGCGCCGGAACAAGCTTCGAGCTACTCGGGCCAGGTCGATGCGCTATTCGCCTTTCTGTGCGTTTTGACGATTCTATTTGGCGTCGTTATCACGCTGTTGATTATTTACTTCGCAATCAAATACAGGCGGAGACACGAGCACGAAGTACCGCGGGTCGTCGAGGGTTCGATGAAGCTTGAATTGGCTTGGACGATCATTCCTTTCATTATCGCGATGGGAATATTCGTCTGGGGAGCAAGTCTTTATTACACGATGTATCATGCTCCGGCGGAAGGGCTCGAGATCTACGTGGTCGCGAAGCAATGGATGTGGAAGTTTCAACACCTGGACGGACAGCGGGAGATCAACGAACTACACGTGCCTCTCGGTCGAAAAGTGAAGATCACGATGACAACGGAGGACGTGATTCACAGCTTTTATGTTCCAGCGTTTCGAATCAAGTTGGATGTCGTGCCCGGCAAATACAGCACGGTCTGGTTCGAAGCAACAAAGCCGGGTCGCTATCACCTGTTTTGCTCTCAGTATTGCGGCACCGAGCATTCCAGGATGATCGGTTGGATCGAAGTGATGGAAGCCTCTGAGTATCAATCATGGCTCGCGGGCGGCGCCGCCGAGGGTTCGCTCGCGTCGTCGGGGGAGAAGCTGTTCCAGCAACTGGCTTGTATCACTTGTCACCGAAGCGACGCGCAGGGCCGCGGTCCTGTGCTTCAGGGTTTGTTTGGCAAAGAAGCTCTCTTGCAGAATGGCGGCAAGGTTACAGTCGACGAAGGCTATATCCGGGAATCAATCCTCAATCCCAGAGCAAAGATCGTGGCCGGGTTTCAACCGATAATGCCGACGTTTCAGGGTCAGGTCAGCGAAGAACAGTTATTGCAGCTTGTCGCCTACATTAAGTCGATAGGAGGCAAGGCGCCCGGCGAAGCAGGCGTTTCAAATCCCAATTCCCCGTCGGCAGTCAAACCGCCCGGTCAATAAGGTTCACGCAATCATGCAAACAGTAGCTGATATCACTCCGCCTCGCACTCATTATCTAAACGCAACCTACGGCGTGAAGTCATGGTTGTTGACGACGGATCACAAGCGCATTGCGCTGCTCTACCTTGCCTCAGTGACCTTCTTTTTCTCTCTGGGCGGTTTGTTCGCTATGCTGATTCGTCTCGAGCTGCTTACGCCGCAGGGCGATCTCGTTCAAGCCGAAACCTACAACCGCCTGTTCACTATGCATGGCGTAGTGATGGTCTTCTTCTTCCTAATTCCGTCGATACCCGCGGTGCTCGGAAATTTTCTGGTGCCGCTGATGATCGGCGCTAAAGACCTGGCGTTCCCCAAGCTCAACCTTCTGAGCTGGTACATTTATACGATAGGCGGAGCGTTCACCGTAGTCGCAATACTCATGGGTGGAGTCGACACCGGGTGGACCTTTTACACGCCGTATAGCTCGACATATTCCAATGGTAACGTGATCCTGACGGGCCTGGGCGTGTTCATCACCGGCTTCTCTTCGATTCTTACCGGGCTGAACTTCATCGTCACGATTCACACGATGCGAGCGCCGGGGCTTACCTGGTTCCGCTTGCCGTTGTTTATCTGGTCCCACTACGCGACCAGCGTGATATTCATTCTCGGCACACCGGTAATCGCCATTACGATACTGTTACTGGCGCTGGAGCGAATTGCCCACGTAGGCATCTTCGACCCCGCACTTGGGGGCGATCCCGTTTTGTTCCAGCATCTGTTCTGGTTCTACTCTCACCCGGCGGTTTACATCATGGTATTGCCCGCGATGGGAGTGGTCAGCGAGCTCATCGCGAACATGACCCGGAAGCGTGTGTTTGGTTACAAGTTCGTTGCGTTTGCGAGCCTCGCGATCGCGGTGTTTGGTTTTCTGGTGTGGGGCCATCACTTATTCGTCAGCACTCAATCTGTTTATGCGGGAATGATTTTTTCTTTCCTGAGCTACGCGGTTGCGATCCCGTCGGCGGTCAAGGTTTTTAACTGGACGGCGACACTCTACAAAGGGTCGATCTCATACAACACGCCGATACTTTATGCGTTCGGGTTTATCGGCTTCTTCATTATTGGCGGAATGACAGGGTTGTTTTTGGCTGCGCTCGGTGTGGACGTGCATGTTCACGACACTTATTTCGTGGTCGCGCATTTTCACTACATTATGGTCGGCGGGGCGATCATGGGTTATTTTGGCGGTTTGCATTACTGGTGGCCTAAAATCACCGGCCGCCTGTACCCGGAAGCCTGGGCGCGTTTTGCGGCGCTGGTTATCTTCGTCGGGTTCAACCTGACGTTCTTTCCCCAGTTCCTGCTCGGTTACATGGGCATGCCTCGCAGGTTGTACGCGTATGCTCCGGAGTTCCAGGTGTTGAACGTTATGTCGTCGGCCGGCGCGTCGATTCTTGGGATGGGCTACTTGATGCCGATGATCTATCTCATCTGGTCGATGAGGTACGGTCCACACGCTCCTCCGAATCCGTGGGGCGCGGCGGGGCTCGAGTGGAGAACCAGCTCACCGCCGCCGACACAGAACTTCGAGCACACTCCTGTGGTGACAGAGGAGGCTTACGAGTTCGGCCCTGCGACCGAGGATGTCGTTAGCACAGTGGCTAGAGCGTAGAGGGGCAAGGGCCGGCGCTCATCGATCGTCGACCCTCATTCCACTCACGTAAAGCCCGCATAAAGGAACATGGCAGAGACAACCACCACAACACACGCAGGGCTGGCCCATCATTTCGATGACATCGAACAGCAGCGAGAAGCTGGAACGCTCGGGATGTGGGCTTTCCTGGTCACCGAAGTGATGTTCTTCGGTGGCCTGTTCCTGGCTTACATACTATATCGCTCGAAATACCCGGTTGAATTTGCGGTCGCCAGCAACAGCCTCAACGTCACGATGGGTTTCATCAATACGCTGGTGTTGATTTGCAGCAGCTTAACGATGGCCCTCGCGGTCTATTGCGCGCAGATCGGCAAGCGCCGGCCGTTGATCATATTCCTGGTTCTGACAATGGTCCTGGGCGCCACGTTTCTTGTGATAAAGGGCGTGGAGTATCACGAGAAATATGTCGAGCACCATATCCCCGTTCGGTTTAACACGTATGAATTTAAGTGGGAACCGCACTCCGCCGAGGGAGCGTCTTCACAAGCCGAACGTCCGGCGGTAGAGACCGGCAACGTCGAAATGTTTTTCTTCCTGTATTTCGCGATGACCGGCGTTCACGCTTTGCACATGATCATCGGGTTGGGAGTATTGACGACGCTGGTTTTTATGGCAAGGCGCGGCCGTTTCACCCCGGAGTATCACTCTCCAGTCGAACTGTCCGGTCTCTACTGGCACTTCGTCGACATTGTTTGGATTTTCCTGTTTCCGCTTTTATATCTGATAGGCGCTCACCTGCATTGAGCAAGGACGGCACTTATGCGAGAGCACATAGTTTCGCCGAAAATCTATTACGTGATATTCATCGCGCTGACGGTGTTGACAGTCGTAACGTGGAGCGTAGCCAAGATCGATCTCGGAAGAATGAACGCGGTCGTGGCGCTGACTATCGCGGTGATCAAAGCAACTCTTGTGGTGCTCTATTTCATGCACGTGCGCTACAACTCGCGTTTGACATGGGTGTTCGTTGGAGCCGGCTTCTTTTGGCTGGCGATCATGGTGGCATTGACGCTCAGCGACTATATGACGCGAGGCTGGCTCACGATCGCACGGTGAGAAGAGAAATACCGCGTTAGGGTTCGGCGTCGTAGCTTCTTGTTCCTGATGGTATAATCACTGGCATCAGATCGCGACGGTGTCTCACTTATGAATGTTTCCGTTACATCAGCAGAGAATAAGCCTTTTACCCTACACTTCGGCCCGGTGTTGAGAAAGCTCAGCGACGACGACTTCTTTGATTCTGTCAGGCGAATCGGGACTGGCGCATCGAACGCACCAGTGACGGAGACATTATCATCATGCCACCAACTGGCGGAGAAACGGGCGGACGCAATTTCAATTTGAGCGTAGCTTTCGGGATTTGGGCCAGGTTTGATGGGACGGGCAAGGGCTTTGATTCTTCGACGGTCTTTTCGCTGCCAAATGGCGCGAACCGTTCGCCCGATCTCGCATGGGTAACGTTCTTGCGCTGGAACGCGCTGACCCACGAAGAGCGACTGGGCTTTCCGCCAGTGTGCCCGGACTTCATCGTAGGGTTGCGCTCGCACACCGATTCGCTCGTTACTTTGCAATCGAAGATGCAGGAATACATTGATAACGGCTGTGCACTTGGCTGGCTAATTGAGCCGTTCGAGAAGAAGGTGTACGTCTATCGGCCCCAGGCTCAGGTTGAATGTCTCGACAACCCCGCTACGGTATCAGGCGAACCGCTGCTAAAGGGGTTCGTCCTGGATGTTGGCGATCTGTGGAATTGATCTCACCAATCTGATACCCCACGACCGCCGCTTCACTCTCTGCGACACATCTCGTATCCTTGCTGCCTTCCTGTGCTCTTGTTATGATCGCGGACATCGCGTTCGTTAGTGCTTGGGGCACAATTTCATTAAGAGAAGGAGAACACTCATGCCTGGAAAGTTGCTATGGGTCGCAATTGGAATTCTACTGACAGCCGTGACCTCCTATGCGTCGGATCAGGGCCATGCCGTCGTCGTCTATGACGGCGCTCCGTCAGAGGTGGCGACGTCCTCTGCGACTACGAATGATCTGTGGGTTACGGTGAAAGATCTGACTCGCGCAACGAGGTTCGTCGTGAAGCCGCAGGGCATTTGCCGTGACGAGCTTTGCTTTCCGATTCCAAAGGGACGCAAGGCAGACTTCCTTTCCAAGCGTGACGGCGTTGAGTGGTTCAACCTGAGCGAGTTCGCGAGACTTGTTAAGCAACCCTTCGCTCGCGACGAGAAGAACGGCGTCTGGTATTTCGGGAAACGTGAGGATGAGCGCGGGACGTATCTCGCGTCGCTCGAGGCGCCCAACTTCACGCTGCCTGATATAAGCGGGCACACGCACTCGTTGAAGGACTTTCGCGGCAAGAAAGTGCTTTTGATCACCTGGGCTTCGTGGTGAGGGTGCCGATTTGATCTGCCAGGATGGCAGACCCTGTATCACGAGCTGAAGGACAAGAACTTCGAGATCATCTCTATCGCCCAGGATACCGGCGGAGCGAAGGATGCCGGCCCGTGGATCACCGCAGCCAAAGCCGAATACACCGTGTTGATTGACGACAAGCACATCGTGACTCAGCTCTACAATATGGTGAACGTTCCTACCGCGGTATGGATAAACGAAAAGGGCCGCATAGTCAGGCCCAACGAAGTCGGTTACGTGGACAATCGATACAAGGCTATGCATGGCATAGACGCGGGGCCTTACCTCGACGCGATACGCGATTGGGCGTCGAACGGAAATCGCAGCCCGTTCCTGATGAGCGAGGGCGAGTTGAAAGAGCGAATGAGGCCGCCGAGTCCTGATCGTACGATGGCCGATGCCGAGTTTGCGCTGGCGGAATATCTGTATAAGAACGGCAATGGTACGGATGCCATCGCACACTTCAAAGAGGCTCAGCGTCTCTCCCCGGACAACTGGAACTACAAGCGCCAGGCGTGGGCGCTATCGGACGCGCAGAAAGACTACGGGACTTCGTTCGGGAACGAAGTCAAGAAGCTAAACGGTAAGCCTTACTACGAACCACGCAAGCTGCCGGACGCGAAGAAGCCGTGAATACCGTTCGTAGTCCGGCCTTCAGGCGGAAGTTCGTACAAGGTATTTGTAACGGTCACTGGTTATTACGAACTTCCGACTGAAGGCCGGACTACGAACCGCGGACTACGAACCTGATGCAGCGCTGCCCATCGATGCCCTACTTAAGATCCTCCACATCGCTTCACCTGCTTAAGAGGTTTCTATGAAAACAACTGTAATCATAGTCGCGCTGGTGCTTATTGCGGGCGCGGTAGCTCCGGCACTCACGGCTCAACCTCAAGAGTACGACGTAGTCATCACAAACGGGAGAATCGTCGACGGGACCGGCAATCCGTGGTTCTACGGCGATGTTGCAATTCGCGGCGATCGCATTGTCAAAGTCGGAAGGATCGTTCCTGCGCAGGCGAAACGAACGATCGACGCGCGCGGATTGATCGTTGCCCCGGGCTTCATCGATATGCTTGGGCAATCAGAGCAGAACCTGCTGATAGACCCGCGAGCGGAATCGAAAGTCTTTCAGGGCATAACCACCGAGGTTACCGGTGAAGGCGGATCTGCCGCGCCTTTGAATGACTACATCCTCAAGGAACTCGATCCGTTTCTGAAGCACTTCAAACTCACCGCGGATTGGCGAACTCTGGGCGAGTACTTCGCCAGGCTTGAACGAAGCCGATCGGCGATAAACCTCGCTACTTATGTTGGCGCGACGCAAGTGCGGCAGTACGTGCTTCACGACGAAGACCGCCCACCGGCCGCCGCCGAGCTCGACCAGATGCGCGATCTGGTGGCCAAGGCTATGGAAGACGGCGCCGTGGGCATCAGCACGTCGCTTGTATACGCGCCGGCGTTCTATGCGAAAACCGAAGAGCTGATCGAACTGGCAAAAGTTGCCTCGCGCTACGGCGGCGTGTACGCATCCCACATGCGAAACGAAAGCAACTCGATCATGCCCGCGATCGACGAAGCCATTCGCATCGGACGAGAGGCAAATATTCCAGTCGAGATTTTTCACCTCAAGATGGCGGGCAAGCAGAATTGGGGAAAGATGCGCGACGTGATCGCGAAGATCGAGGATGCCCGAGCGAAGGGGCTCGACATTACCGCCGATCAGTACCCTTATGTAGCGGGCGCTACTTCGCTTGGAGCTAGCGTGCCGCCGTGGGCCCACGAGGGAGGCACCGCCAAATTCGTCGGGAGGCTGAAAGATCCGGCGACACGAGCGAAGCTGAAACAGGAAATGCGCGCGCCTTCCGACAAGTGGGAGAATTTCTACCTTGGCGCGGGCGGCGGCGAGGGCGTTCTCATTTCCAGCGTGTTGAACCGGGACCTTGCAAAGTATGAAGGCAAGCGCGTAAACGAAATCGCCCGGATGATGGGACACAAAGATGAGCTCGACGCGCTCTTTGATTTGTTGATCGACGATAACGCTCAAACCGGCATGATCATTTTCCTCATGAGCGAAGATGATGTGAAGCTTGCGCTCAAACAGCCCTGGGTGAGCATTGGAATCGACCACGGCGAAGTCGCTTTATCGGGACCGCTGGCAGAAGGCAACGCTCATCCTCGAGGATATGGGTCCTTTCCCCGAATACTCGGCCGCTACATGCGTGATGAACACGTGCTTACATTGGAAGAAGCGATCCGAAAGATGACTTCGCTCGCAGCCAATCGAGTGCACCTGCAGGATCGAGGCATCATCAAGCCAGGCTTCTTTGCCGATGTAGTCGTCTTTGATCCGCAGACGATCCACGACGTGGCAACGTTCGAGGACCCTAATCGGCTGTCGGTCGGTATGCGTTTCGTACTCGTCAATGGCGAGGCGGTTGTGCTCGAAGGAAAGCAAACAACAGCGCTGCCAGGCCGCCCGCTCAGAGGACCGGGCTACAAAGGAAGGTGAAACGTGATGCGTGATGCGTGATGCGTGAAACGTGATACGTCGTCCCACGTACTAACGGATCACGTTTCACGCATCACGCATCACGCATCACGTTTCACGCATCACGTTTCACGACCTATGGCTCCCATCTACTGCAAAGAATGCAATCGTGCCAATGGCGCAGCGGCGAAAACATGCCTCTGGTGCGGCGTGCCGCTCAGCGGCGCGGCCCAGACGGGAAGGATCGAGGCTACCAGAGTAGAGATTGGCTATCTTGATGGGATCGATCGGCTGGAAGACGCCGGACCGGTGCGCTTGATCATCAGCAACGAAGGAGTCGAGGTATCGGAATTGATTCCGGGGAGCAGATCGCTCAAGATTCCCGCCAGCTCGATTCTTGGAGCCAGTGTTGTAGATGCAAGCACGATGACTGAGGGCAAGCGGCGACGGAGACCAGTGTGGTCGTGGCTGGCGCTCGGGCCACTCGCGCTTCTCTTCCCTGGAAAGCGAACCCCCGACATCAAGGTTCACGACTACATTCTCACAATCAAGTACCGCAGCGGCGACGAAGAGCGCAACGCAGTTTTCCATCGGGAAGATCGCTCCGGCCTGTCAATCGTTGAGGGATTGGCTCGCATTGTGACGGCTATCGCGGTAAGAAGGTGAGACAGGCTGGGTTCAGTTCAAATCCCACCAACGCACGGACCGTGTGAACATCTATTTTCCTCTAGTAACCGCGCATTTCGCAGGCGCCTGACTTCACGCACAGGCGATCAGGCTCCATATAGCAGGCTTTTTTACCGGAAGAGGTCTGACTACTTTCGATTATTGTGAAGCGTTCGAGGCCAGGGTGCGAGGCGCTCGTGTAAGTAGACATGGTCGCTTCAGCGGTCGGCGGCTGTAGCTTGGGCTCCTCTAACTTTCGCAGCGCGGCTTCGAGCAACTCTCGAACTGTTTCGTTCTCATGCATAACCAATAGCCTTCCCGGAGTTTACGCGTTTTGCTCTACCGTATCGACAATTCCGATGATTGCCGAGTCGATTGCCGCACCCGGACTCCCGGTCGTGCTCGTGGACGCTGACCACCCCTCGCGAACGACCACCACGGTGTCCCCGACTCCCGCATCAACAGAGTCAAGTGCGAGCAGATCATCGCCGCCATCTGAGCCATCCGGATTGATCGGACGAACGACCATTATCCTGCTGTTTTCGTAGCGGGGATCTTTCTGCGTGGCGACTACATTGCCGATTACTCGCGCGAGAATCATAAACTGGATGCTGAACCATCAAGGCCGAAAGCGCAATCGGTTCTGCGCCGGTCAGCTCTGATCATTCACCTTTCTTCATTCCCTCGTGTCTCGAGAAACACCGAGTCAACTATTCCAACTATCGTGCAATCGGACGGCACTTGAGCGGGCAGAAATGGAAAAGAAGCCTCCCGGCCGCGACACCAAAAGACCACCTCGCCTTTGCCGGCGCCAACCGAATCAATTGCGATCATCGGCTGACCCTTGTCGGTCAGCGACCCGTCGAGCGGCTGGATCACAAGCAGCTTCTGCCCTTCCAGCGAATCGCTCTTGACGGTCGCGACTACAGTGCCAAGCACTCGTGCCAATTGCATCTCGTACGATCCTCCCTCGCTGCCAAACATGAAATCGAGATCACACGAATTACCGGTAGTGGGTCAGTTTGAAGGTCCGGTTCAGAGTTCAAGCTTTAGCTTGCCGTTTTTCAACCATAAAGATCGAGAGCAAGCTAAAGCTTGAACTCTGAACCTCAAACCGACAACTCTACCTGTTAGCCGCGTCCATAAACACGAGCAGATCGACCGGTGTCACTTGCGCGCCGAGTTGTCGAAGCATCGTGGTCACCTGTCCGCGGTGATACGTAGAGTGATTCATGAGATGGTGAATCATGCTGCCCAGCGGATACTCCCACCTCTCGCCTTTGGTATTCGTATACGCGATCACCGTTTCAAGCGCGTCATCCGAGAGCCCGCTGAAATAGTCGGTATAGTCGTTTTCAACCTGCGTCCAGCGCGTTCTCAGCGATTCGTGCGTTGGAAAGTCTGTCGCGGTAAGCAACGCCTTGGGAGACGTGCCCTTCCAACGCTCCAGCCATATCCATTCCGCCGCAAGCGTGTGCGCAAGCGTGTCTCGAACCGAGCGGTGACTGCTCTGCAAGTCCGCCAGGAATTGCTCAGAGGTGAGCTTCGAAGCTGCATCGAGCATCCTCGCGTTTGCCCACTTATTGTACTCGTTGAAATATGTGACGTCGGATTTGTTCATGCGTTTTACTTGACCTCATCTCGTTTCGCGATATAAGCCCGGGTGAGCACGACCGGATCGGCGGGCATCTCGCTCTTGGGAAAGAGCGGCGCCAGCACAATCGAATCTACCACATTCATTCCTTCGATCACCCGGCCGAAGATCGAATACTGATTGTCGAAGCTCGGCTGCGAAGCGGCCAGGATGAAAAACTGGCTTGTGGCGCTATTGGGATCATCCGGTCTTCGCGCCGCCGACACTATGCCGCGCTCATGTTTCAACTTGGAGAATTCAGACGGCACGGTCTTTTGTCCTCGCTGTCCCTGACCCCACGTAGCCGGAGCGCCGTTTATTGTATTCGGATCGCCGCCCTGGATTGCGACACGCCGGCTCCTGTCGCTGACGATTCTGTGAAACCTGGTGCCGTCATAAAACCCCTCGCGCGCGAGTTCCTTGAAGTTCTCTACGTGCTTGGGCGCAACGTTTGGCATAAACTCGATCACGATCCGGCCGTAGCTTGTCTCGAGCACCGCGACCTCATCGTCAACTACCGGCTTCTTTCCGCAAGAAGTCGATAAAAGCAACACGGCAGCCAGCGTCGATGCAACCCACCGGGGAGTAATCTTCATTATCTTCAGTGTCGTCATTTTCTTTGGGTTCCGTTAACCTTCAAGCGCCTTCTTCAGGACTTCATTGACCATTTGTGGATTTGCGCGCCCGCCACTCAGTTTCATTACCTGACCAACAAAGAACCCAAAGAGACCAATCTTCCCGTCACGATACTGTTCAAGCTGTTTCGGATTGCTCTCGAGCGCCTGCTCGACAAGGGAGCGTATCGAAGTTTCGTCCGATACCTGCGCGCCGCCGATTTCACCGACTACTTCGTCAGCCGATTTTCCGGACTGGTACATTCGCACCAGCACGTCTTTCGCCATCTTTCCACTTATGGCGCCGCTGTCGATGAGCTTGATCATTCCGACAAGCTGCAAAGTCGACAACGGCGAATCGGCGATATCGATTCCTGCGCTGTTCAACTCGCGGGCCAGTTCATTGAGAATCCAGTTGGCCGCGGCCTTCGCATTCCCGGACGCGC
The DNA here is from genome assembly GCA_035607285.1 of Blastocatellia bacterium. Taxonomy (GTDB): domain Bacteria; phylum Acidobacteriota; class Blastocatellia; order UBA7656; family UBA7656; genus Onstottus_A. The sequence goes on from DATNBZ010000112.1 coordinate 22,327, forward strand.
GAGCGACTTCCTCGAAGTAGTCAGCCGTCTCGCGCGAGTCCGTCAGGTGCGCCGCGTCCTCAAATGACAACTGATACTCATCCATGAACCGCCTGTGCCGGGCTTCGGGCAATTCCGGCAACTCGGCTCGCACCTTCTCAATCAAGTCCTCCCCGGTGATCAACGGAGGCAGATCGGGTTCAGGAAAGTAGCGATAGTCGTGTGCCGATTCCTTCGAGCGCATGGAGTAGGTCTTTGACTCGCGCTCATTCCAAAGCCTGGTTTCCTGGAAAATCTTTTCGCCGGCTTCGACCGCCGCGATTTGCCGATCGATCTCATAGTCGAGCGCCTTTTGCAAAAACTTGAACGAGTTCAGATTCTTCAGCTCGACCTTCGTCCCGTACTTATCGGCCCCACGCAAGCGAACCGAAACGTTGGCATCGCATCGCAGGCTTCCCTCTTCCATGTTGCCGTCGCACACGCCAACGTAAAGCAGCGTCCTGCGCAGATACTGCATGTAATCGTAAGCTTCCCAGGAGGATCGCATGTCCGGCTCCGAAACAATCTCCGCGAGCGGCACCCCGCTGCGGTTAAGATCAACGTAAGACCTGGTCGTGTCGGGCATGCCTTCGTGAAGCGACTTGCCTGCGTCCTCTTCAAGGTGAAGTCGCGTAATGCCAAAGCGCTTCGTTTGCCATTCAATCGCGTGACCGGACTCGTTGCGCTCGGCGGTTGAGATCTCGACCCATCCGCGCTCCGAAAACGGCCGGTCGTATTGGGAGATCTGATAGCCCTTTGGCAGATCGGGATAAAAGTAGTTCTTCCGGGAGAAGATTGACTCATGATTGATGCCGAGATTAAGAGCAAGCGCGGCGCGAGCTGCCAACTCGATAACGCGACGATTCATCACGGGTAGAGCGCCAGGCAGTCCTAAACATACCGAGCAGGTGTTTGAATTCGGCTCGTCTCCGAAGCGAGTCGAGCAGCCGCAGAACAGCTTCGATTCGGTCCTGAGCTGGGCATGTATCTCGAGGCCTATCACTGCTTCGTACTTGTCTCTGATCGATGTTTCCATTGGTGGGTTGAGCGAAAGTATAGCATCGAGCTACAAGCAATCGCCAAGCACGATGAAGATGGATCGAGTCTGCCCGAGCTCCGTCATCCATGGTAATATTCAGGAATAGTATTCGGGCCAGCGAGGTTGCGCGATGTCGACAAAAGTTGAGGCCACAATCGAAGACCTCTATGCTTTACCCCATAATGTCAAAGCCGAAATCGTGGATGGAGAGATCGTACTGATGTCACCAACTGGAGATATGCCTAATCGCGTCGGCGGATCCATCTACATTAGCCTTCGCCAACACGAAGGCAGAACACCCGGACGCGCTTACACCGACAATATCGGGTTCACCGTCGATCTGCCTAATCGAGGATCGTTCAGCCCAGATGCAGCTTGGTATATTGGCCCGCCAGCAGGCCTGAGGTTCCTCGATGGCGCACCCGTTTTTGCCGTCGAGATTAGAAGTGAGAACGACTACGGCGCTTATGCTGAAAACGCGATGGCTATGAAACGCGCGGACTACTTCTCCGCCGGTACGCTGGTAGTTTGGGATGTTGATCTTCTGAGTCCCGATGTCATCAAATCCTACGACCAGGACAATCCAGACGGTGCGAGAATCTTTCGCCGCGGTGATATCGCCGACGCGGAACCCGCTGTGCCTGGCTGGAGAATCTCCGTAGCCGAATTGTTTAGTTAGGCTCATACGTGGCCAATATCGTACGGCTTGTGTAACAAGGAGGAGATGTATGATCTGTTCAAAGTGTGGATCCGACGAAGAGGGAGAACCAAACTTCTGCAGGAAATGCGGATCTTTGTTAGACACGGAGCTCTCAACAGTCCCGCTCACCGAGCCTATGAATCAACCCCAAATGGACACGACTGATATTCTCATTGTTCTTAAAGACGATCTTAGAACGAAGCAGATCGAGCACCGGGCAGCCCCCTTTGCGATTACATATGCGGACATCGATCGAGAACACAACCTTCCTGCTGGCTCGACAGAACTCCATATTGGGCAGGCGGCCCAAGAATGTGATATGAACATTGAGAAAGGTGCAACGAGAGCCGAGTTACGTCACCGCCCTAAGGGTCCAATGAGGGTACGCGGTTTCGGCGAAGATAGATGGTGAATCAAAATTACAACGCGCGTTGTGTCCTACCATCACCTCCCTAATGACCGTCCACGAGAGCGTGTTCTTTCAGCCGTCTGCGCGCGAGCTTGTTCATGCTCAGAGTCGCCTGGGGGGCTGCTGCTTTCAGCTTATTGAACAGCTTCTTAATCTCGTCCGCCCGGCTCAAAGCGCGATGCATCTTTGCGAGGTTCATCGGGCGAGTCACTTCCAGGTCAAGATTGGATATCGAGATCTCCGAGAACGCGCTCTTCGCTTTCAGGCTTATGCCGCCAAACAAGTCTGCATCCATCTGGATCTCGCGTACACCCGCCCACGGTATGAAGCGATGCTCGCGACCCGCGCGAGTCTCCCGGATGCCGTCGTCGCGAAGCTCGATCGCGTAGCTCGCTTCCCTCTTGAATGCCCATAACATCCCGGCGTAGCCAAGCCACATCATCAGAACAGGAAGGAAGGCCAGGATGGGAAAGATGATTTCATCAAGAACATCTTCAAGGTCCGATTCGGTCAGGATTGCCAGCACCGCTCCGAGACCGCCATAAACCACGGTCAACAGCATCACTATGACGGCAAACGATCTCGCGTACAGATAACTGCCTTGCCGCTTGATCACTGTTTCCTCCAACGCTGTTGGCTTCCTTTCCCTGGCGGTGACGCAATTATATCAACATCGGTTTCAAAAGAAATGTCGTCCGACTCCTTTGCGTGCTTTGCGGTCCTTTGCGTCTTTGCGCTGAGTATTGTGTCTTACTCCCTTAATACCCAATACTCAGCGCAAAGTCGCAAAGGACTGCAAAGCACGCGGAGGTTATTTAGGCAACGCAGAATCCGAACACTACCAAGAGTTTGACGGACTGACGGACTCGCGGTGACTCTGTTATCATACTCGTTTCGATATCAGGCACTGGGGGCAACATGCAGGTAAGAGAAGACATTCGCAACATCGCAATCATCGCTCACGTCGATCACGGCAAGACTACTTTGGTTGACGCGATGCTCAAACAGTCTGGGTTGTTTCGGGCTAACGAAGCCACCGTCGAACGCATGATGGACTCGATGGACCTTGAACGCGAACGCGGCATAACGATCATGGCGAAGAACGCGTCTGTTCATTATCACGGCGTAAAGATAAACATCGTCGACACGCCGGGCCACTCTGATTTTGGAGGCGAGGTCGAGCGCGTGTTGAAGATGGTCGACGGCGTGATGCTGCTGGTAGACGCAAGCGAAGGCCCGTTGCCGCAAACACGCTACGTGCTCTCAAAGGCGCTCGCGCTCGAGCTTCCTTCGATCGTTGTGATCAACAAGATCGACCGGCAGGACGCCAGATCGGCCGAAGTGGTCAGCGAAGTCTTCGATCTCTTCATCGACCTGGACGCCACCGAAGAACAAAACGACTTCCCGGTTATTTATACGGTGGCGCGCGACGGCGTGGCGAAACGCGAACTAGCGGACGAAAGCACCGATCTCCGTCCACTGTTCGATCAAATTCTGACTACGATTCCCAGGCCCGCCGCGCCAATCGACGGAGTACTCCAGTTGCTCGTAGCGAACCTCGACTACAACGACTATGTCGGAAGACTGGCCATTGGCAGAATTTTTTCCGGCGCCGTAGCAGTTGGCGATCAGATCTCAATCTGTAAGCTCGACGGCCGGATCGAGAAGACGAAAGTAACCAAGCTCTATGCTTTCGAAGGCATGAAGCAGGTACCCATCGACCGCGCGGAAGCGGGCGAGATAGTTGCGCTCGCCGGAATAGACGACATCTTCATAGGCGAGACGGTTTCTTCAGCCGACGACCCCCAGCCTCTTCCTCCAATCACCGTCGATGAGCCGACCATCTCGATGCTCTTCAGCGTTAACACCTCTCCGTTCGCGGGCCGCGAGGGGCGATACGTTACCTCTCGAAAAGTCAGGGAGCGCCTCGATAAGGAAGTGCTCGGCAACGTCGCCATCAGAGTCGAATCGACCGACGCGATGGACACGTTCAAGGTGTCGGGGCGCGGCGAGCTCCAGCTTGCGATCCTGATCGAGATGATGCGGCGCGAAGGCTACGAGGTTCAAGTATCAAAGCCCGAAGTCATCACCCGGCGCGAGAACGGCCGGCTACTCGAGCCGATCGAGCTCACGGTGATCGATTGCCCGGATACTTTTATCGGCGTCGTCACCGAAGCTCTTGGGCGGCGCAAAGGCAGACTGACCAAGATGGTGAACCATGGAACCGGACGCGTGCGAATGGAGTTCGAGATTCCGTCGCGCGGGCTGATTGGATTCCGGAGCGAGTTTCTCACTGATACCAAGGGCACGGGACTTCTGAACACGATTTTCCTGCGATGGGACGAATGGCAAGGCGGTATCTCACAACGGATCACCGGAGCGCTGGTTGCCGACCGGCCGGGACCGACGACGACTTACGCGCTCTTCAATCTTCAGGAACGCGGCGAGCTGTTTGTGAGGCCGAACACCCAGGTCTACGAAGGCATGGTGATTGGCGAGAACGCGCGCGACGTCGATCTGGACGTGAACGTGGTTAAGGAAAAGAAGCTGACCAACATGCGCGCTTCTTCGGCAGACGACGCGATGCGGCTGGTTCCCTTCCGGGAGCTTTCGCTCGAGCAGGCGCTCGAGTTCATCCGAGAAGACGAGTTGGTCGAGGTTACACCGTCATCGATCCGGATGCGCAAAAAGATTCTGGCGTCGAATCAGCGGCCAAAGGGGAGAAATGAAACGTGATGAGTGATGCGTGAAACGTGATGCGTGAAAGTGAGGATCACGTTTCACGCATCACGTTTCACGCATCACTCCTCACTCATCACTTCGCGTAGTATCCCTTTCGTGAGCGCACTGCTGCATCGGGTCGATTCACAAGCACTCTTACGCGGCGAAAGGTGCCGTCCTTTTCAGCGTTGGTCGGGTAATAGCCGACGCTATAGACCGTGCGAATCGCGGCGGCAACCTGTTTGTAAACGCCGGCAAGATCGCCAACCTTTTCCGCCTTGAATATCTGCCCGCCGCTGACCTCCGCAATTTTCTCGAGCTGATCGCGAGCAATCGCATAGGCTTCTGACGAACTGTTGCCGCGCTCGAACACCTCTTCGTACTCGGTGTCCAGGTAGATCGGAAACACTATCGTGTCTGCTTCTTCCAACCGGCGAGCCAGTTGATTGAAGGACACGCGGCTCTGCATGGGATTGTACCGATCAAGCGAACTGTCTACGCCGTCGGTCATTATCACTACGGCGTTGCGTTGCCCGCGTGTGCCGCGCAGCGTATCCATGAGCGAAAACCACACGGCTTCGTAGAATGCGGTTCCGCCCCGCGATTGGTCGATGGCTTTGATGCGACGTTTCAACTCGACACGATCTTCGGTCAACTGGGACACCACTCGAATTTCATCCGTGAATGTTACAACCGCTACTTTGTCTTGAGGGCCAAGCACGTCAATGAATCGAAGGGCCGCCGATTTCACTACATCTAATTTGTCTTTTATCGAGCCTGACAGATCGAGCAGCAGGACTAGATTGAACGGCGCACTGGTTGATTGAAAGAACTCTATTTTCTGGGCCTCGCCGTTCTCAGCCACTTCGAAGTCTTCTTTCCGAAGGTTCCCCAGCGCAACGCCGGAACGGTTGGTGACCGACACGTTGAGGTTCACAAGCGCCGCCTTTAGCACGATTGCTTCTTCGTCGCCACGCTTCGGTTTCTCTGCCGCGTCGTTCACCGTAGCGTTAGGAGCACCGTCGTCGTTCCTTCTCAGCACCGGCGCGCTCGAATGAGAATTGGCGGAAGCGACCTCCTGCTCCGGATCGAAATCGATTCGGGCGCCCGAGCCTGCGCGCCGAGTGTTTGCGGCCGGCTGTGTGTAGGCGTCCGATTGCGCCTGTCGACTCGCCGGATTGTTAGACGAGTTCTCCTGTGATGAAGCGCCCTGCACCGGAGTAGCGTCGCGGTTATCGAAGACCAGACCGGTGTTGTGCGTCGGAGCGGGCGGTGCGTTCGCAGGAATGATTCTTACTCGCACGCCCGAATCGCCGCCGCTCGTTTTTCGCGTTTGCCTGTTCCGTTCCAAAGGGCCGATCTTGGTGTCGCTTGCTCCGTTATCAGCGCGGTCGCTTCCAGCGAATGTTACTGACCCATTTCCAGAATTAGAATTTGAGCTACCCGAGACGCCGCCCGACGCTCCGGAAGCTGTAGACGATTTGTTGGTCGAGCTTTTGTCCTGCTGCGACGCATCGTCTATATCCGCCGGCTGACCAGCGCCAGCTCCCGAGCCGGCCGAAGAGGAAGAACTCGATGGAGGCAGAGTTGACGGGATTATTCGAACCTTCATGCCGGAACTTCCGCCGCCGGTTGTTCGCTGGGTGCGTGGTCGCGCGAAGGGCCCGGTCTTTGATGTTGAGCTTGAGTCAGTGCTTCGATCGCTGCCGGCGAGCTCGATCGATCCGTTGTTTTGAGCTCTCTGGTTAGCCGAAGGAGACTGACCCGTATCGACATCGTCTCGAGTGACGGGCGACTCATTCCCGCTGCGGCTCCCGTCATTTGCACCTGAGTTCGTCTCCGTCGCGGCGGACGCTGCCTGGGTTGTTGCTGCGTAGGTTTCTGCCTGTCTCTTTGCAGCTTTGGCGGCAGCGGTCATGTTCGGCGCTGTAGCGAGCGTCACAATGCCTGTCTGACTATTCAAGATTAGTTGCGCCTCGCCCGAACCGATTTGCCCCCTGAGGCTGCGAGTGCCGTTTCGTTCGGTGGCCGTGAGCGGCATCGATGACCGCACAGAACCTTGCGTTGAGCGCATCGTGATTCGCGCATCGTCATTGGAAGGCAGGTGATAACCGATGTTGCCGCTGGTTGTCTCGACGAGCGCGCTTCCGAGGCTTCCGCTAACGTCAACGGGCCATGCGCCGCCGGTCACTTGAATGCGGGCCCCAATCGGAACATAGACAGTCAGGTCGATCTGTCCCACGCCCGGCTTGCACTGGAGGAGGATCGAATTCTGCGCGCTCATCAGCACCAGTTCGCGCGGCTCAATCGAACTCGAGGCCGGACCTCTCTTTTCGGCAACCACGCGAACGGTTTGGTAGTCCCACGATTCAACGCGAGTGTCTCCGCGGGGGTTCTCGACTGCAACTTCACCACCGGGTTTCAGGGAAAAAGTTTCTACGCGAACAGCGGTCCCCTGCGCGCGAGTCATTGATGATGTGAGAGCAACTACCGACAGGAAGAAGAAGAGTGAGCTAACGCGGCGAAGACCGCGCCGCGTGGGGGCTGGCGTTTTCATGGTCTACCTCCGAGGAACTTTGATGAGCCTTAAGTAAGCGCGGTCACACTACACAACTGACTGCGCATTGGAACTGCTACTTCAATTCTCTTACAACCACCCATGCAGGTCAAACATGGAACGAGTTACCCATTCGGGTATCACGCGCTAACGTTCCGCGGAAATCCGGCAACCCGCTCTTCGGTGAAATGATCAATGGGCCGATCAATGCACAGAGTCATCGGAAGGTTGGATAGTGTTCGGGTTCTGCGTTGCTTAATACCTTCGCGTGCTTTGCGGTCCTTTGCGTCTTTGCGCTGGGTATTCTGTCTTGCTCCTTTCAATACCCAATACTCACAATACCAAATACTCAGCGCAAAGGCGCAAAGGACCGCAAAGCACGCGAAGGACTGACCAGACGTTACAAGTCAGCAACCCAAGAACCGAACACTACGGAAGGTTGCACCTTTAGTTGTGTCAATGTAACTTCCCTGATGTTCGCGAGCGGCGCGAGCCTCACGATGCCACAAATCGAAATAGTGAAGACATACATCCTCCTGCACTGGCCGCAGTGGGTTCTTGCATTGGTGATCCTGCTGATCGGCGTACTCGTTTCGAAATTGGGCAAGCGATGGCTGAAGGCTGTCCTCAATCGCAGCCGGGTTCGCGACGACGCCCTGTTAAAGAACTTCTTTCTGCGTACGGTCTCTCTCTCGATCCTGATCTCCGCGACGTTACTTGCTCTTCAAACCGCGGAGCTGCCCATAGTCTCGGTGGTCGCGGGTCTTGGTGTCACCGGTCTTATTCTGGGTTTTGCACTCAGAGACACCATCTCGAACTTTGCGTCAGGGCTGCTGCTGTTGATCTACAGGCCCTTTCGAGCGGGTGAGTTGATCGACGTAGAGGGCTCACTCGGCGTGGTCGAGGAGCTGACCATCGTCAACATGCAGATGACTACGACCGACGGCGTGCGAGTCATCATGCCGAATTCGAAAGTTTGGGGCTCGAAAATCGTCAATCACTCGCTCAGTCAGCGGCGGCGTTTGGAGTTGACGCTCAAAGTAATTGAAGACGACGCCGAGCGCGCGATCACCGCGATCCTGGCTGCGCTTGCGGATGATCCTCGAATTCTGACCACGCCCACTCCGCAGGTACGAGTGCTTTCGCTGACGGACAACGCGGCTACGTTGAGCATCTGGGCGTGGACCAGCCCTCAGGATTTTCAGGGTGTCACTGCAGACGAGTATCTTAGATTGCTGGCTTGTCTAAGGGAGGCAGAGCTGCAAATCGTTTGAGATGGTTCCATCCAGGAGTTCAACTCAGAGAATCAGACTCGGAGGCAACAATGAAAAGAGTAAGCATCCTTGCATTTCTGTTCGCGCTGTTCGTGCTATCAGCGGCTTTCGGCGTTCAGGCCCAGACAACCGCTCAGACGCCAACTTCTGCTCATCTTCCGCGCGGGTCGGCGACGGATGTGACCGGCGCTGAGATCAAGGCGGTTGTTCAGAAGACGGCATCGGCTGCGGTGAGCGACCAGCAGCTTCGAGTAGTCAGCATAAACGGCGAATACAATGTAAGTGTTGGCGTAGTTCATCGCGCAAAAACCGAAGGGCGGAATCCGGGCGGCGGAATTGAACACAGCCAGATCACCGAGGTCTATCACATCATCGAAGGAAACGGGACGCTGGTGACTGGCGGAACGATTGAGAACTCAAAAGAGTCTCCACCGGATAGCTCGGTGGTGAAAGTGCTGAATGGTCCCAGCTCCGGAGGCGGCGCGATTCAAAACGGGGTGAGCCGCAAAGTCGGCCCGGGAGACGTGGTGATCATTCCTCCTAACACTCCTCACTGGTTCAGCGAGATCACGTCAGAGCAGATCGCTTATCTAGTCATACGCATCGATCCTCACAAGGTGTTGCCCGCCGGCTACGTTGGTAAGTGAGGTTCAGTGAGGCTGGAGACGATCGAATGGCCGTTTGCTTCGAGCCCCATGCTATTATTAGGCACGCTTTGTTGGAGCGTTATGCAGCACACAGACTTTCAGCAGATACTCTCTTCTCCGACCGAGTCCTATCAAGAAGGGTTGAGGTTCTTTATGGGCAAGGGCCTTTTGAACAACGCGCTTCGACGCGTAGCCTCGGATCTCGAGGCGCACGGAATCGATTACAGCGTGATCGGAGCCATCGCGTTAAACCAGCATGGATATCGGAGATTCACCGAAGACATCGATCTGCTGCTCACAAAACAAGGGCTCGAGAAATTTCGCGAAGAATTAGTCGGGCTCGGCTATCGACCGGCATTCGAGGGTTCGGCCAAGAAGTTTCGCACTGCACAGGAGAATGTCCCGATCGAGATCATCACATCAGGCGATTACCCCGGCGACGGACTACCAAAACCGGTTCAGTTTCCAGACCCGAGCGAAAGCTTCGTTGTGATCGACGGCGTAAAGACAATCTCGATCGAGAAGCTGATCGAATTGAAGCTCGCATCAGGAATGACCGCTCCTGACCGTTTGAAAGACCTCGCAGATGTACAGGAGTTGATCAAGACCAAGTCGCTAGACGAGTCTTTTGCCGAGAGGCTTGATTCATCTGTGCAGAATGAATTCCTTGAATTGTGCGAAGGAGTGGGACGAGCTAGGAATCAGGGAATGAAGTAAGGAATTCCAGATTTGCAGTCCTGCCTAACCCTAGGCAGTTTACTGATTGCTTGGCCACAGAAGCGATGAGCGGGTACGTCAAACTGAAAGACCAGAAGGTTCTATGGGCTAGGGCGGCAGGGCGGTGTTCCATTGCAGAATGTCGCGTGCTCCTTACTCTCGATATTGAAGCTCGAACGGCGACCCTCGGCGCGATGTGTCACATAGTTGGTGAGAAGCAGGGCGCGGCCCGGTGGCGAGATACACTGACCGACGTCGAACGAAATGCGTACTCCAACTTGGTTCTTTTGTGCTCACACCATCACGACATCATCGATCATGACGAGCCGCAGTATTCAATTGAGCGACTACATACGATTAAGGCTGACCACGAAGAGTGGGTCGCTGAGTCACTGACGTCGGGTGGTCAAATTGATCCCGATGATAGCGTCTACGCGGACCTAATCGATATGATCGCTCAGGCTCTGTACCTAGATGCGTGGAATTGGTTCATCGATAATGCCGTGCGTGATCTCTTACCAGAAGACGTATTCGAGTATCGGGCGCAACTCAACCGAAGGCGAATTGGCGCTTTATTCCCTGGGCGGCATCCTGAGTTAGATGCGGCGATTCGTAAAGTCATCGATGCCTACAATGAGTACGTGACCCACTTCGAGATCAGAGCGGAACCGCGCGGATCGGGGCCATTCTTCGGTCCAGACAAGTCTTATGCGAGGGTGTGGGACCCGGAGTGGTATGCCGTCGAGTCTGAAAAGGAGAACCGTTGGTCGATGAGGGGATTTTGGTTGCTATGCGACCTGGTGCTCAGAGTTAACGAGTTCTGCGATATTGTCCGACGATACATCAATCCCATGTTTTTTCGCGTCTACGGCCGGTTTACGATTATTGACTCTCTCGGCTACCGCTTCGGCGGCCGCAACAGCATCTACCTGCCGACGGATCAAGAAGTGTTTGAAGGTTTGCATGAGTGGCCGCCAGACAAGGATTAATGCGTAGATGACGAGGCAAGTCGAGTGGAAACTTCGCTCGCTGCAATGCTGACGAGCAACGTTGGCACACGAGAGCCGCTACGCAAAACCTCGGGGTGAAATATCACAATCCGAATCCAGGAAAAAAAAAGAGCAGCTCGACCCGGTTGAGTCCGAGAGTCGTTCGGCTTCACGCCAAGCTGATCCACTCTTCAACCAAAACGGAGCGGCCAGGGATATGCTCAACCTCAGAACCATCATTCGAAGTTGTGGCATTGAGTATTCGTCGTTGGATGGGATTGTCAGGCGGTGTTGCTGAAAGACCATGAATTGGTTGGTTCGTCCCAGAATAGGGCCATCAAATCCGAGCTTGCGGAGCCGGCGGATAAACTCGTTTCGCTTACACGGCTTCCACCGGCTCATATTTGGGCTCCGCGTTCAAATCGATGTCGTCGATGACCGGTATTATGTGCCTCAGCTTGAAGCCCACCAGCAACCAGTCTTCTAACGTTGAGCGCAGTTCAGTTTCGCATTCGTGCAAGGTCGATCCAAACGCGATCACTCCCTTACACGAAGGTATGCGGCCTGAGAATGAGCCATCGTCCAGCTTGTCGTATTCTGCCTGCGCCATCGCGCTTTCTATGTACGCGCTTATGATGAAGTCCGCCGACATAGAGACCCCTCAGAGTTTCTTACGCAAGTGACGGGATACTTTCAGTCGCAAACATCGCTGCTAAACACCCGCGTAAGAGTGAAGCCCCGGAATAATAAAGCTCACACCCAACCAGGTGAATATCACCAGCGCGAATCCCAACAGCGCGAAGTAAGCGCTTCGCCTTCCACGCCAGCCGTGTGCGATTCGAGTGTGCAGGAAGCCTGCGTAAGCCATCCAAGCTACAAGTGCGCCCACTTCCTTCGAGTCCCATCCCCAATACCTGCCCCAGGACTCATTAGCCCACACCGCTCCCGTGATGAGCAGCAGCGACAAAAGCGGAAATGCTACGCCGACCGTTCGATAGAGCAATGAGTCGATGGTCTTGAGCGGCGGCAGCGATGAAACCACAGTGTCGCGCTTCAAAGAGAAAAGCGAAACTAAGAACAGCGCGACGCCCAGCCCAATCAATCCGCCGAATTCAACTGGATTCGAATTCATACTGAGCTTCAAGGTCGAGGCGTTCTGCGCCACCCACTTTTGAGCGCCGTCGGCCGTCACTGTTTCGCCCGATTGTTCGGACATCCAGACGGCAAACGCAGGATACTCGCGCGGCGATATGCGAGCGGCCGGATTATCGGTGCTCTTCATCTGCACGAAGAGGAAGACCAGAACCAGCGCTTGCAGCGCGGCGCCAGTGTAGAAACATCGCCAGCCCCACTTCTTCGCCTTCTCGTCTTTATTGAAATGATCGAGAGCGAACAGCGCGACGGCGGCAACCAGCGCCACGAGAGCCAACGCCATCAGCGGTCCAACCATCGGGAGTTCGGTGCGCAGCGGGAGAGAGCTCTTTTCCA
>DATNBZ010000162.1:0-29352 GCA_035607285.1 Blastocatellia bacterium
CGCCGAAAGCGATCATCTCCCCTGACTTCAAAAGCAGGACGCTTGTGGCAAAATCAGCCGCAAGATTTATTTCGTGCGTAACCACGATTGCGGTAATTCCCGTTTCGATTGTTAGCCGCCTCACCAGGTCAAGCATCTTCACCTGGTGGGAGACATCGAGGTTCGCGACCGGTTCATCCAGAACCAGCAGTTTCGGTCGCACCGCCAGCGCCCGCGCAAGCATCACTCGTTGGCGCTCACCTCCGGATAGCTCATCGAGGGACCGCGCAGCGAAGTCGGTGGTCTCTGTCACTTCCATAGCCCACTCCGCTTCGCGAACGTCGCGCTCGCTTTCAAATCCAATAAGCCGGCCTTGAGCAAAACGACCCTGCAAGACAAGCTCAAAAGCCGTAAGCGGAAACCGCACCGACGAATCCTGCGCGACGTAGCCAATCAATTGCGCCGATTCGCGCCGCGACATCGAAGCAACGCCCCGCCCGTCGACTGAGACAACCCCGCTTTCGGGATCGAGTATTCCCACGATGAGTTTGACGAGCGTGCTCTTGCCGGATCCGTTAGGACCCAAAACCGCAAGCAGCTCTCCATCACCGACCTTGAACGTCAGTCCATTCAACACCGGGTTCTCGTAGCTGAATCGTATGTTCGATACATCAAGCATATTCGGCATTAGTCATTGGTCATTAGTCATTGGTCATTGGTCATTGGTCATAATGACCAATGACTAATCAACTCGTTCTCCGCAGCAGGTAAACAAAGACCGGCGCACCCACAAGCGAAGTGATCACGCCTATATTCAGCTCGCGGGGCGCCACAACCGTGCGTGCCAGTGTGTCGGCAAGCATCAGGAATGCGCCGCCTGCCAGCGCCGATGCGGGAACGACCAGTCTATTGTCGCTGCCGCTTACAAGCCGCACCGCGTGCGGAACAATCAAGCCTACAAATCCTATGGCCCCGCTTACTGCGACTGCTGCTCCCGTAAGCAGCGAAGCCGCAAGATAAACGACAATCTTCACGCGCCGGGTCTCCACCCCAAGCGCCGACGCGTTCTCTTCGCCGATCATCAGCAGGTTCAGGCTGCGCGCATTAACGTAGACGACTGCGATCCCGATTACAACAAACAGTGCGATCAGCGGCATCAGCCTCGGCTCGCCGCTCAAATCACCGATCAGCCAGGAAAGCACGCTTCGCTGGCGGACTCCTGATGCGCTGGTGACCAGAAAAATGACGATCGATGAGAGCAATGCGTTGATGATTACGCCCGCAAGTATCAATCGCTCAGTTCCGCTCCCGTGACGGCCTTGTCCGAGCGCATAAACCACCGCGATCGTGATCACCGCGCCGATGAAAGCTGCTACAGGGCGGCTTACGGGGAGAGATTCCGCAAACACCGTCGCCGTGATTGCCCCCAGCGCCGCGCCGCTCGAGATACCAAGTATTCCCGGGTCCGCGAGCGGATTTCGCAGAAGCGCCTGATAAGCCGCGCCCGCCACTGCGAGCGCCGACCCGACGACGATAGCCATCAGTACTCGCGGCAAGCGAATGTCTGCGATGATAGTTCGCTGCTCCGGCGGCACGTCGGAGACGCGTCCTGTAACTTCGGCGAGAATGATCTTCAAGATGCTCGCCAGATTTATGTGCTCGCCTCCGATTGCAATTGAAACAAGCATTACGGCGATGAGCAGCGCCAGTAGCACCGCCAGCGTGACGACCAATCTCCTGAGGGTTAATCGTCCCGCTGCGGCCGCTCGATCTTTGGTTTGTCTTGCTGTCGTTGCGGTCATCGCTCTACCTATCGCTTGCCTTGAATGCGCCGGGATGAATCCGTGCGGACATCTGTTCGAGCCCGTCAACCACTCGAGGCCCGGGCCGAAGCAACAAATCATCATCGAGTCGATAAACGCGACCAGCCACGGCGGCAGGCGTGTATTTCAGGCGCTCAGGTAAGAGGCTGCCGCCTGCTTGAAGAAAAATCACCTCCGGCTGTTTCGCCACGGCGGTCTCGAGGCTGTACTGGGGATAGTCGCCGCTCACGTCGGCTGAGATAGAACGCCCCCCGGCGCGGTTTACAAGATCATTGATGAAGCTGGCGGCGCCGGCGGTTATCAAGGGTTCAGTGCCGAGGATTACAAACACCGAAGGTCTTGTGCCGTCGGCAACTCGCGATTCGTTTGAAGAAATTCGACTACGCAGCTTGTCAGTCAACTGGCGAGCGACGTCAGCCGCGCCGATGATCCCACCTATCGCAGCAATCGATTCGAGCACCCCTTCGACGGTTCGGGGATTCGTCACGTAAACGGGTATGCCAAGCTCTTCAAGCTTCTGAACGGAAGACTCGAGCTGGCTGGCGGTTGAAACTATGACGAGATCTGCTCTTAAGGCAACGATTCGTTCGACACTCGGTTTGAGTGTGTCGCCGACACTTTCTTTCAACCTGGCCGCGGGAGGATAGTCGCAATACGAGGTAACGCCAACTACGCGGTCGCCGGCTTCCAGCGCGAAGAGAGTTTCGGTAACCGACGGCGCGAGCGAAACAATCCGTTCAGGTCGAATTGGAATATGAACAGTGCGGTCAAGCTCATCGACCACGGTCCTCGTTTCGGGCGCCGATGTGGCTGGAGGACTACACGAAGAAAACCCAAAAACGATAATGAGGAAGACAGCTACTCGCGAGACTGGGCTTGCGAGTGAGAGTCGTCGATGGAAGGCTGAACTGTCAGATCCGGACTTGGTCAAAAAGAAAGGCTCCCGCCGACCCAATCCGCGTGGGGCCGAGCGAGAGCCGATAGCGCTCTCGCGCGCCTCACCTCTCTCGCGGAGGTAGCCGGCTCGCGACACGCTTCGGGCAGGTCTCCTGACTTAGCCTCGCAGAAGCGCAAACTTCACGCGTCATTACCGTCCGCAGCCTTCCCGATATTAATCAGTGGCGTAATCGCAGACGGGTTCGAGAGCATTACAGTGGCGGGACCGCGCGGGAATCTCACCCGCTTCCCTATTCTCCCCGATTTCGATCGGGGCACCCGAAGCTCAGAAAAAGATTGAAAAGAACGTGATTGCGAAACAGCAAGCTAGCACGGCTGGCCAAAGGCGGTCAATTCGGAGAAGAGAGCATCAATGGTCAACTCAGACCGGCTCGGCTCAGTTGTGACTGCACTAACAATTTGAGAGAATAGGCGCGCGGCTGAGTCCTGGGCAGTCCTCTCTATTTGATCGAAGGTGATGTGATGCCAAGAGCCAGGATCAAACGCAAACCTACCCGGAAGAGCAGCGATCGAATTCTTTTAACTTTCCAAGTGTTCATCAGTCACTCCTCGCAGGACTCGTGGATCGCGGGACAGATGGGGAAAGAGATTGAGGCATTGGGTGCTAAGATATGGTTGGACAAGCATGCCATCAAGGGTGGCGATGAAGTTAGTAAGAAGATAACTCAGGGCATTCGCGGCTCAAGCGAATTAGTAGTGTTGCTATCGCCTGAAAGCCAAAAGTCTCAATGGGTATCTGACGAGGTTGGCTGGGCTTTGGGCCAGCGCAAACATGTGACGCCGATTCTGCACTACATTCGTCCGGAGGATATGATGCAACAGCTCCGGGATAGGAAGGCGATACCCCTCAATGACTTCGACAGCTTTCTGATAGAATTGAAACAACGAATCAAATTGAAAGAACGAATTGATCGGAAGAGGAGATAGATGTTATGAAATACAAAATCTTCATTAACCATACGCAAAAGGAAAGCGATCTTGCAAAGGACTTGGCGCGCAGGCTTGAGGAAGCGGGCGTCAACGTTTTCCCAGTCGAGAAGAGCGGGGTGAATGGAGAGGGGGTGATAACATCAGTCAACCCGGGCTTGCGGGACGCTGACGAGGTGATTGTTATTGTGACCGATAGCTCTGTTAACAGCCCAGGTTTGAACTCACAGACGGGCGCAGCGCTCGGTCTGCTACAACGCGTAACCCGGATTGTAGTCGGCATAGACGAGGACGACCTGCCTCCGTTCATAGGTAAGACAGTGAGGTACGCTGACCTGCATGAATACATCCCAACTATTGCGAGGCGCCGACCGCGAACGACGAAACAGCGGCTCATTCAAGCCATGCAGTTGGTGTTCGACAGAAACGCTAATAGCAATTGGAATTATGACATGGAAGACTCGCTGTGGGATCTAACCCAGAGATTGCCGGATAAAGAGACAGTGAAAAGAGTGATCGACCAGGCTTGGTATAACCTAACCCTGGAGGATGTCGAGGAGTTGAGAGAATTGTCGGATAAGGCTGGCGGTTGGGTGCATGCCAGAGAGGGAAAGCCTGTATTCGTAGATCGAAAAACCTGGAAGGAAATACACCATTCTGCAAATCGACTGGCCCATTATAGTCTCCCTCTTAACGCTAAGAGCAGCGCGATAAAGGCCTAGTCCATTGAGCTACGGTTGATTGCGCGTTTAGTGGCGTGGTCGTCTCTGATTGCTGATCACCGCGCCTGGGCAAGCGCTTCCTGAACCATCTTTCCGAAAGCGCGCGGCGAAGCGATGTAGCCCCTGGCTACATTCAACACTCTGCCTTGTGAATCTAGGACGATGGTCGTCGGATAGCCGCGCACACCCATTTGCTGCGCAAAGCGCTGGCCTTCTCCACGGTCCTCTGCGTTCACTTTGACGAAAACCTGTTCCCGGCTCAGCGCAACAATCGCGGGATCGGAGTAGATTGTCTCGTCCATCTTATGGCACCAGCCGCACCAGTCCGTGTACACGTCTGCGACTATGACCTTGCCCTCTGCGCGCGCAACCTCGCTCGCGCGACGAAGGTCACGCTGCCATTCGATCCCTCTCGTAGAAGTCGCACGGTCTTTGATTGAGAGCCGCACTTCATTTTCGGAGGGCAACGGCGCCGATGCGCTCGCGGCATCCAGGTCATCGTTAGTCAGCGCCGGAGTCCGTCGTTTTCCGTTCGACTGCGGACTTGCAAGCGCACAAAAAGCGATCGACACGATCGCTGCCATCAGAATCAAAGCTCGAGTCTTTTTCATTGTATGGTTCCCTGGGGGCGAGCAATATCACTGATGATTATCGGCGGGCACCGCCAACTTCACAATAGTTTTCATCGACTCGACGGCTTCCGCTGCCGCGCTTATCCAATCATCTAAAGCAACGACTCTTCGAGCCGTGTCTTAATTTGGAAAAGTAGCACAGGCTTCAGCGTGTAAGATTCTCAAATCGCACTATTATTTGGAACAGGCTGGAGCCTGTGCTACCTCCAAATTAAGACACCGCCACTCTTCGGGTAGTGGGGTGATAGTGTGTTGCTCGCTCACATTCGCGTTTCTCCTCGGCGTCCTCTGCGTCCTCTGCGGTTGATTCCGAGCCACTGAGCAGGAAAACCGCGGAGGACGCCGAGGACGCAGAGGACTGCTTGCTGGCAACACGCTAATACCCCACTACCACTCTTCGCGCTTCATTGACATCCACCCATCCCACGGCTATCCTAGCATTCCGACTCACACAGCGACTGCCGCAGGGGTTTCCTCTCTGCGGCAATCTTTTATTGAAAGGGCATCACGTTGAGCGCTAATTACAGACCGATCATAGCCATACCTTGCCGATACAACTGGAATACTTTCTATTACGAACTGCGTGAGACTTATGCCGAGGCGATCTATGCCGCCGGCGGCACGCCAGTGCTTCTGCCGCTTGTTCCGGAGCCCGATTACATTGAATCGGTAATGTCGCACGCCGACGCGATTTGCCTGTCCGGCGCCGTCAACGACGTCGATCCGCTCCGGTACGGGCGCGAACCCAAGCCCAAGCTGGGCCCGGTCGTTCCTCGCAGGGACGAGACGGATATGATGCTGCTCGCGGCGGCTGAAGCCAGACATTTGCCGGTGCTTGCGATCTGTTTTGGCATCCAGTCGTTGAACGTTTATCGCGGAGGCACGCTGATCCAGGACGTCGAGACCGAAGTCAAAGACTCACTCAAACACATGCAAGGCGATCTGTTCTGGCGGCGCTCGCACTCGATCAACATCACCGAGGATTCGCTCATAGCAAAGCTGGCTGAATCGACTCACACGACGGTCAACAGCCATCATCATCAGGCCATAGATATTGTAGGCCGCGACCTGGAGCCCATTGCCTGGGCGCCCGACGGCGTGATTGAGGCGGTCATCAACACTCGCCCCGACCAGTTCGTACTCGGCGTCCAGTGGCATCCGGAAGTTGGTTGGCAAAACGATCCTCTGTCGCAGGCGATCTTCAACCATTTCATTACGGTCGCACGCGAAAGGTCATCGGCAGGCGTCGCCGCAACCGCGAGCGTCGAGCGATAACAACGCACGCTCGTCGTTCATCTTCGTGGAATCATGCGCAGAAGAGATAAGCTGACACTTACCGCACTTTGCGCCGGACATTTCGTCAACGATTCCTATTCGAGCATCATCTATCCGCTCCTGCCTCTGCTCAAGACTCAGCTTGGTCTAACCGCCGCTCAAATCTTCTGGCTGGCGCCGCTCTACGCGATATCTTCATCGCTGATGCAGCCGGTCTACGGCATTATCTCTGATCGCTACTTCAGACGGTTCTTCGCCGTGTTTGGTCCGGCGATCACCGGGATTTTCATGTCGCTGATCGGGCTCGCGCCGTCCTATGGAATTCTCATCGTGCTGCTCGTAGCGGGCGGGATCGGCGTCGGCTCGTTCCATCCGCAAGCCGCGGCGATGGCGGCGACCGCTGCGAGGGAGCGACGCAAAGTCGGAATGGCGCTCTTCTCGGCGATTGGCACGCTCGGCTTTGCAGTCGGCCCGCTCGTCATCACGCGGGTTGTTTCGGCGTATGGGCTACATCACTCCTACTACGTAATCGCCACCGGGCTTGTGATGTCCGCGATCTTGTACCGTATGTGCCCGTCACTACCAGCTCCGGTTTCGCGCGAGCCCGGCGTTGAGAAGATCAAGTGGCAATTGCTCGCAGCGTTGCGTACCGCGTGGAAACCGCTTGCGCTGCTTTACTCGATCACCGTGATTCGCTCGGGGCTTCAGATGACCACCAATACCTTCTTGCCCTTTTTGCTCCAGGACCGAGGCTACGCGCTCACGGAAATCGGCAATATGCTGACCGTTTTCCTGCTGCTCGGAGGGCTGGGCGGCGTCGCGGGCGGATTCACAGCCGAGCGTTTCTCAGGACGCGCGGTCACATTGTATTCAGGCTTACTAGCCGGGCCGCTGATGATCGCCGCCTTCGCGACCAGTGGCGCGGTAAGCATTATCTGTCTGGGGCTCGGAGGATTCATGCTGCTGGCGACGATTCCGGTAATCGTGGCTATGGCTCAGGAACTTGTGCCAGGGCAGACGAGCACAGTCTCGGCTGTGATGATGGGAGCTGCGTGGGGAGTAGGCGCGCTGTCTCCGCAGGTGCTTTCACATTTCGTCCCGGCGTACGGCTTCCGCAACGTCCTTATCTTTGCGTCAGCTTTCACAATGATCACCGTCGTGCTGGCGTACCTTCTTCCTCGCGAAGAGCCGGCGCATCGCCGCTACGTGGAGTCGGACCTGGCCACCGCAAGCGCCGCCGGCGACTGAGACTGCCGATTCCGAAGTCCGTCACCACTATGATCAATCTCACAGGAAAGGTAGCTCTGATCACCGGAGCTTCGCGAGGCATCGGCGCGGCGACCGCCATCCAGTTTGCACAGGCCGGTATTCGCGGGCTGGTGATCAACTACCACCGCGATAGCAAGGCAGCCAGGCAAGTCGCAGCGTCGTGTGAGGGGCTTGGCGCAGAAACGCTCCTTATCCGTGCGGATGTTTCCAGCGTCGCTGCAGTCGGGAAAATGATCGATTCAGCAGTCGCTCGCTTTGGTTCTCTCGACATCCTTGTCGCTAACGCCGGAATCTGGAAGGAAGCGGCGATCGAAAAGATGAGCGAAGCCGAATGGGACAAAACGATTGATGTGAACCTGAAGTCAATCTATGCCTGCTGCCATGCGGCGGCCGGAGTCATGTTACCGCGAAAGCGCGGTACGATGATCCTCGTTTCCTCGACCGCCGGTCAGCGAGGCGAACCGTTTCACTCACACTACGCCGCCTCGAAGGGCGCGATCATTTCCATGACCAAATCATTGGCAGCCGAGCTCGGGCCTCGCGGGATCACCGTCAATTGCGTAGCTCCCGGTTGGGTCGCAACGGATATGACCGAAGAGGCGTTGAATGATCGCAAAGTTCGACGAAAGATCCGTGAGCTGATTCCTCTCGGTCGGGTCGCTACGCCCGATGAGATCGCGGGACCGATTCTCTTTCTGGCGTCGGACCTCGCCAGTCACGTCAACGGCGAAGTGCTCAACGTGAATGGCGGATCGGTACTGTGCGGATGAAATAACAGGGATAGACAAGATAAACAGGATTCACGCCGGGCTCGACCCATTTTCACAAAGCTCGTTCGCGTCCTTTCCGTTCATCCTGTCAATCCTGTCCATCCCTGTTCAAATTTGAAACTCGGTCTTGAAGTAAATAACAGGGATAGACAAGATGAACAGGATTCACGCCGGGCTCGACCACTTTCACAAAGCTCGTTCGCGTCCTTTCCGTTCATCCTGTCAATCCTGTCCATCCCTGTTCAAATATGAAACTCGGTCTTGAAGTCCTCTTCCAATCTAATCTCAGCCTGCTCGACGGCGCGCGAGTCGGGCTGATTGTTAATCCTGCGTCCATCAATTCCCGTTTCGAGCACGCCGCCGATCTGTTTCATCAACACCCGCGAATCAAACTCACCGCGTTGTTCGGACCTCAGCACGGCATCCGAGGCGAGACTCAAGACAACATGGTCGAGTGGCAGTCCTTTCGTGACGACCGCACTGCCGTCCCGGCATATTCCCTCTACGGCGAAACCCGCAAGCCCACCAAAGAAATGCTCGAGGATGTCGACGTGCTCGTGTTCGATATTCAAGACGTCGGCACTCGCGTCTACACCTTCATCTACACCATGGCGCTTGCGATGGAAGCTGCTCGCGAGTGCGGCAAGCTATTCGTCGTCCTCGACCGGCCAAACCCGATCAACGGAGTGCAGATTGAAGGCAACATCCTCGAACCTGAGTTTCGATCCTTCGTCGGGATGTTTCCGATTCCAATGCGTCACGGAATGACGGTTGGCGAGTTGGCTTTGATGTTCAATCGCGAATTCGGAATCGGGTGCGAGTTGGAGATAGTCAAGATGGAAGGCTGGCGCCGCTCGATGTGGTACGAAGAGACGGGTCTGCCTTGGGTAATGCCCTCACCCAACCTTCCGACGGTAGACACCGCAGTCGTGTACGCGGGCAGCGTGCTAATCGAAGGCACGAATGTCTCTGAAGGCCGCGGGACTACTCGACCATTTGAAATCATCGGCGCGCCTTTCATCAATCCACACGCATTGATTGCCGAACTAAAGGAAGAACAGCTTGCGGGAGTCGTACTTCGTCCGCTTCATTTCCAACCGGCGTTTCATAAGTCCGCGGGTGAGTTATGCGGTGGAATTCAGATTCACGTGATCGACCGCAATTCATTCAAACCGGTCATCACTGGAATTGCGATCATCAGCACGATTCGCCGGCTTCATCCGAACCTGTTTGCATGGAAAGCGCCGCCTTATGAGTACGTGCACGATAAGCTGCCGTTTGATGTGATCAACGGAAGCGCTCGTCTCCGTGAACAGATCGAAGCCGGCGCCTCGGTGCCGGAGATCGAAGACTGCTGGCGCGGGGGATTGAGTGATTTCGTGAAGCGTCGGCACACTTATCTTCTCTACGACTAGATCAGAGTACAGCACCCAAAAGCGAGCGTTCAGAGTACCGACTTTAGTCGGTACTCTGAACGCCCGTTAATTCACATCGCCTGACAGCGACCCTAACGTTAGTTTCTATGTCCTCGCGAGACTTGCAGGCAAGGATGCCTGCGCTCCCAGGTGATATAATCTTGTCGATGGAAACGATGGAAGAACTCCTGGAGCGAGCCGAACAATCTCACGGACACATGTGCGCCGGGCAAGTGCTCGGAGTTCGAATGGCCATGCTTGGCTGTCGAGCCGTCGGCGTCGAAGACCCGCGCGGCGCCGATCGCAAGAGCTTGATAGCGTTCGTCGAGATAGATCGATGCGCTGCCGACGCCGTCAACACCGTCACCGGCTGCAGGCTTGGCAAACGCACGCTGAAGTACTACGACTACGGCAAGCTTGCGGCGACGTTCCTCAACGTGAAGACGGGTGAAGCCGTTCGTGTCGTCGCGCTGGATTCGTCGCGCGAAGCAGCGGACCGCGCCTTCCCGCAAATCGAAAACAAGCACGAACGCCAGCTTCACGCTTATAAGCTCTTACCCGAAGAAGAGCTGTTCAAAGTTGAGAGCGTGCGGGTGACGCTGCCGCCCCAGGATCGGCCAGGGAGGCCGGTTTCAAGGGTGCAGTGCGATGAATGCGGCGAAGGGATCAACGATCACCGCGAAGTGATCGTGGATAGCCGAACTCTCTGTCGAGCATGCTCAGGTGAGGCGTATTACGCACGGCTATGATTTGCCGCACGGTAAAGATCGTCCGCGGTTGTTGGATTGAACGGAGTATCAATCGCGGACCTCAGTAAGAAGCGCCCGTGGTCCCGAGCTGTCTTCGAACTCGACATGATCGTAGATCTCGCTGAGTTTCAGGGTAATGCCCAACGAAGGAAGGTAGACGCTACCATCAAGCCCGTTAATCTCCGAGTAACTCCACGAACCGTCCTGTTGCTTGACGTAGTGTGTAATATGGGGGCGGTGTTGAGCTATTAGCAAGTACTCACGGAGGCTTGCAATCGACTTGTAGTGCGTGAACTTGTCTCCGCGATCGTAAGCTTCGGTGCTCGGCGAAAGAACTTCACAGACGAGAACTGGATTCAGCAACAGATCGACCCCGTTAAATCTCTCCACTTCAACCTTCCCGCACACTACGCTGCCGTCGGCGTAGCGATAGGGCGGCGCAGACGGCACCTTGATCTGCATGTTGCCGCCAAAAACCGTGCACTCTCTACCACGCAGGTGAACTCGAAACAACTCGAATGCGTTGGCCAGCAGACGCTCATGACCGAGCGTGCCGCCGCTCATTGCGAAGATGTCGCCGTTCCAGAATTCGAGTCTCTCATCCGACTCGCGCTCAAGGGCTAGGTACTCTTCCAGAGAATAGCGGCGTTTGGTTTCAGCCGACATATCATCGTTCCTTACAATTAGGCAGTAGTCATTGTGACTTCGCTTGCTCACACAAAGCAATTCATTACTGGCCGGCTTTAGTGTGCGAGGCCAGAGTTAACCAGAGGAATAACCTCTTCCGCGAACCGCTCCATCTCTTCCATCATCGGGCTCATCTGCATCAGGAATATTTCGACGCCCGCCCTGCGAAACTCGATGATGCGTTCGGCGATCTGCTCGGGCGTTCCCGTCAAACCCGTTCGCAACCCACGGTTCGACACACTGTAATCACGCAACGACAACTCCTGCTCGAGCTTGCTCTGCGTAGTGAAATCCTTGAAGCCGAAATAACCAGCCGTGTCCTTCACGTCGCAAATGCGATCGATTTCCTTTTTGACCTCCGCGTCGCTCTTTCTGCAAATCACATAAGCCGCGATGCCATAGGCCATCGGATCGAGTCCCAGCTCGCGTCTTCGACGTTCCATTTCCTCGACCTTTGGCTGCGCGTTCTCCGGCGGATCGCCGTGCATCAAGTAGCCGTCACAGTAACGCGAGATCATGCGCTTAGCGTCTTCCGACTCGCCTCCCGCGTAGAGCGTTGGCCACGGCTTGCGCACAGGCTTCGGTTCAAGGTGCGCCTTCTCGACCTTGTAGTAGCTTCCTTCGTAGCTGAACTCTTCTTCGCTCCACATGCCGCGCATCACCTCGATGAACTCGCGCGTTCGTTCGTAGCGCTGGTCGTGCCCAACCCACTGGCCGCCGTACTCGCGCATCTCCTGCTCCCACCACGCGGAGACGATGTTAAGGCTGAAGCGCCCGTTTGAAATGTGATCGATGTTAGCGGACATCTTCGCGGTGATCGCGGGCAGACGAAAGCCCGGGCGAATCGCGTTCATCAACTCGACCTTCTCGGTGACCGAGGCAATCGCCGCGGCAGTAGTCCAACACTCGAGCACCGGCGCCGTCGCCCCTTTGATGTCATTGAGGTTGAGTTCGGCAAGCAGCGTTATGTCGAACCCGATTTGTTCGGCGCGCTGCGCAAGCCGCTTGTTGTAGTCGAAGGTTGCGTTCATCTGTTCGTCATCAACATTACGCAGCCATCCTCCGAATATCGGCATCCAGAATCCATATCGAACTTTGTTCATTCTTATCTCCGTTCAGTTCGCACAAGGAAGTTCACAACTGGACATGTAGGGGCGACCCTCAGTGGCCGCCCCAGATTGGCGAGCTGTGACTCCGGGGCGGCCACGGAGTGGCAGCCCCTACATGCAATCAATCTAACACGCGCAATAGTATTGCCGTTTCGTAAACAAGCTCTCAATCATTTGAACAAACGGCTCGGGGTCATCGCTCGACAGCACCGCGTCAACTATCTCACCGCTTGCCGCCGCCTGACCAGTGATCAGATCAACCCAGTCCTTCCTTGTAAGCGTTGTCTCATCACTCCCGGACCTCGCGCGACGCAGCGCGACATAGTCCTTCAAGTAAACCCATCTGAGACCGTCTGATTGCCGACCCGCTGCTTCAACGTTTCCATGAACGGCATCGGCATAAGCAAGCCACGGCAAATCGATTCCGGATTGAATCGGCAAGCCGATCCACTTCCACACGCGCGTGTTTATGTCCAGCAGCTTGAAGTCGCGGCTCTTCTCGTCATAGATGAATTCGACTTCGCTGATGCCGTGATAGCCGAACTGCTCGAGTATGTCGCAGCCGCGCTCGACGATCTCCTCGACGTAGTGCGAATCCACAAGGCACGCGGTGCCGAAGTCAGGTGGATATTGCTCGAGCTTGCGGCCCACGAAAACGCCCTTCGCATGGCCATCACGCCCGATGTAACTGCACAAAGAGTAGAAGCTGTCGATGCCGGCGCCTACGATCTCCTGCGCGAGCAACGAGTGATGGCCCGCGCGTTCACACAACCCGAGAAAGTCTTCGCGAGACTCGGCTCGCAGGACTTTCTCTCCAAACTCGTTTGTGAATTCGCGCTGAAGCGCCGGCTTCACAATGCACGGGAAGCTGATCTCACTCGCGATATGTTCCGCGCTCTGTTCGCCGACGTAGAACGTTCGAGGGATTGGAATCCCTCTCTCTTCGCACTTACGATAGAGCAAATTCTTGTCGAGGATGCGCTCGACGGTCTCGATATCCGAAAACGGAAGAATGAAATACTCGCCAAGCTCGCCTGCGTGACGCGCGATCGCGAAAACCCATTCATCGAGACACGGAAACAGGACCGCTTTCTGTTTCAACGCCGCGCCTATCTCGAGCAGCAAGTCGATGAAGCCACGCTCGTCGTCAAGCGGATAAGGACACCGGCCGGCAACCGTCGTGTATCGCGAGTGCAACCCGTAACCGGTCTCGTCCTGATCGAGCCCGATGACCGGCACGCCTCGGCTGCCGAGCGAACGCGCGACCGCAAGTCCGGTGATGTGACAGTTGAACACCAGCGCCGCCCGCATTTCTGTAGGGCTGATCTTCTGGCGTATGGCGGCGATGAGCTCGCGACGATCATTGATCATGGTTTAGAGAGTTCGCGGGGGAATTCACGAGGCGGCGTTACCGTGATCCTCCGCACTTGCGTCGCCGACCGGAACGCCCTCTACGTACAACGTCTCGGGGCTGATATCTTGCTCGTGCGGCCACTGGACAGTGCCGAAGGCGATACCTACCTGCCTGAAATAGGCGAAGTCTTTCAATTCTCTGAAGACCTCGTACTCCAGATAGGGTTTCGCGTCGAACCGTTTCGTTGTGCCATCCGTGAACTTCAGATCAAGCGAGAAATCATCATTGGCACTTACCTCAAGTACCTTGATCATTTCGACTCCTCTTGGGAAATTCGAACGCGGTTGGTTGCCCGACACGATTCGCATTCGACAATATTGTGGTCCATTTCAGTCTCATAAAAAATCGTGCACGCATCTTCTCCGCAACCACCGCACGTCCACCGTACCGCGGGAAGCTCGTCGTGAATCATCTTGATCACTTCGCCTTCGACTTTGTAATCGTAGCCAGGATCTTCCATCGCATCTCCGCAACCCGCTCGCCCAGTCTATCGTTCCTTCGGTGTGTAGTACCTCTTCAACCAACTGCTCAAGCCGTCCAGTCCCGGCATCAACACTCGCTCGGTGATGTTCGCCTGATCGAGTTTGTCACGCACTTCCCATTTCAGCTCGGCCGGGATGATGACTCGCCTGTACAGCTCGGGATGCTCCACGAGCCACCGGTCGAGCCTCGCAGTCGAACTCGACATCATCGAGAACAGCGCGAATTGATTCACGATTCGATCGTCCAGCGATGGCGGCTCGAAGAAGACCACGAACTCATCGGGCGACAGGCGATCGTATTCGGCGAGCGTACCCGCTACTTTGTTTAACAGGTCGACGGTGAACGCGTTCGAGCCTTCCTCCTGAATAAGAGCCTTCAACTTATCGGGCAGCAGCCGGTTGGTCTTCACGAAATCCACGCACCAGACCACGCCGTCAACCTCGTAGTCTTCCAGTCGAACGGTCGCAAAGTGCATCGCAACATAAGGCGAAAAAGTCCAATCTATCAGGCGTGTCGGAAGCCCGTGATGCTGGGCAAGCGCGAGCCAGTTCCACATCGAATCGTCGGGCACCGAGTCACGCCGCGCATACTTGCGATAGTTGCGCAGCATGTGTCCTTCAAGCTTTTCGGCCAGGCCGCCCAGTCGTATCAAACCGGTCTTCAGATCGTAAGCCGCGTTACCCAGTCCTCTAAACGCAAGGTTCGACCGGAAGCGCGCGAGCGGCGCCTCCCATGACCCTTCGTAGAGACGCTCGTTCAGTTCATTCCAGTTTGAAACGCGAATGTCTTCCACGGGAATATTTTCTACCACAAAGACACCAAGACACGAAGGCAAGAAGGCGCGCGTCAGATTGTCTTCATACCCACCTCGTGACGAGGTGGGTATGCGCAAAATCGTGACGCGCACCCTGCAAGTTGAATTCTCATAGACGTGAGAATATAGTCTTCTTCTATTGATTTTCTTTTTTGCAGGCGCCGAGGCACTGCAGTTGATAACGGAAAAAAGAGAGGAGTAGCGACTATGTCAATTCGATTAGGAGACACAGCACCGGACTTCACCGCTGAAACAACCGAAGGCCCGATCCGATTCCACGAGTGGATTGGCGATAAGTGGGCCGTTTTGTTTTCACATCCCAAGGACTTCACTCCGGTATGTACTACAGAGCTGGGAGAAGCTGCCCGGCTCAAACCTGAGTTCGATAAGCGAAACGTCAAGGTCATCGGGCTGAGCGTGGATCCGGCCGACTCGCACAACAGGTGGGCGAATGACATCGAGGAAACCCAGGGTCAGAAGCTCAACTTCCCGGTGATCGCCGATGCCGACCGCAAGGTCTCAGACCTCTACGACATGATCCATCCGAATGCGAGCGACACATTTACAGTGCGCTCGGTCTACGTTATCGGTCCGGACAAAAAAGTGAAGCTCATGATCACGTATCCGGCGAGCACGGGCCGCAACTTCGACGAGGTACTGCGCGTGATTGACTCGCTGCAACTCACGGCGAAGTACAGCGTCGCCACTCCGGTGAACTGGAAGGACGGCGACGATGTAATCATCGTACCCGCGGTGTCTGACGAAGACGCGAAGCAGAAGTTTCCGGGCGGGTGGAAAACGCTGAAGCCTTATCTGAGAGTAGTACCGCAGCCTGGGAAGGAAAAAGGCGCAAGCGGCGATTAACCGGTTCCGCGAGTGAAAACTTCAGGGGCGCCCTTCTTGTTGATTGGGCGCCCCTTTTCTCGTTTGATGCCTTTGCGTCTTTGCGCTGTGTATTCCTATTTCATCGTCTAGCTGAGATTCGGCATCGCCGGTGTGAGATGGTTCTA
This sequence comes from Blastocatellia bacterium, assembly GCA_035607285.1. Classification (GTDB taxonomy): domain Bacteria; phylum Acidobacteriota; class Blastocatellia; order UBA7656; family UBA7656; genus Onstottus_A. The sequence continues at coordinate 16,036 of DATNBZ010000162.1, forward strand.
GTCTCCGCTATCGGGTGCTTCTTTCAGCTTGCGTTTTGCAAACTGCTGACGCACTCCCTGAGTGTAGAGCTTTACGAATTCGAATATCGACAAGGTCTGAGGCGACCCTTCGTAATAGAAGGTGCACGCATTCCCCACCTCACGCTGCAATAATCTCAAGTCCATAGGATCGAGCGGAAATTTCAGGCATGCCTGCGGAGCGCTGGGAGTGGTGTATATCGAGCAGTGCGTGTTGAAAGGGCCTTCGTCGACGAAGAACGGGCACTGAAATTGAATCTTGCAGCAGAGACCGCAGCGATTGCACTCGCCGCGTTGATAGGCCTTGTAGCGATACACGATATTGTCCGGCAAAATATTCGCCAGAATCGTGCGTCGCAGCGCGGCCCACGTGTGAATCGAAAACGGTGCGTGCGCGACTTTTTTCGTCACCGCGCGCGTCATTTGCCAATACATCCATCGACGAGACGGCACTTCGGGCGGCAGCTCGGGGGCCTTCGCAGGACTCGCGAGAATGTTATCGAAAACGTGAATGACTCTCCCGCCCGGTCGTTCGTCTTGGCTCATTATTAATCCTTTTGGTTTGAAAATGATGGAAGCATCGGGTCGGTGGGCAAGAGTAAGCGCCCGCGGGTTCTGTCCACCAAGCGAAGCCAATCAGAGTAAATTAAGAGAGAGAATATGGTAGCACAAAGCCTGTCGCGTGCAAACGGGCCCGCAGAGAGCAGAACAGGTTAGCTAGTGCTTGGTTGGCTGGCGGCGTGATCGACAGTCCCCAACGGTTGCGTTATTTTGATTCCCAACGCTTTCAAAAACGACCTGGGCCATTCACTACCGTTATTAACAAAAACACAGTCGGCCACTATTCGCCCTGACTCTTCCTTTCGATCATTCATGATCACGACGTGATCTGCCTCGATTCTCATGATCTCGGTGTTAAAAAGGACTTTTATCCGCCCGGCATCCCGGCAATCATATAAGTCCACCTTGTTCCCGAACTTCAAATCGGAAGTGTATGCGGTTCGCACCAGAAGTGTGACCTCGTTGTCCAGTGTGAACTTGATCTCATCGCCGTTCCGCTTGAATCCAGTCAACTGGACCGCAGTTTCAACCGCGGAATTGCCTCCCCCGACAGCAACACATTTCTTTCCGGCGTAGAGCCCCGGATCCGAAAGCCTTGATCTCACTTTGTCGCTCCAGGCAACTTCGGTCAACTCGATCCGCGTGTTGCACCGAGCGCACGATACGTCGCTTGGATTGGAAGGTTCTCCGCAATTCTGGCACCTTGCTGCAGGGACCCGGAGTTTTCTTGGAGTACTACTAGCGCCTATCGCGATAACCACCCTGCGCACGGTGTAGTCCGGCTCGGCGCCGGTCTTACTATTCTTAGTCCTTATCTTGAAGAAGTGATCCTCCTTCTCGATTCCAGTGCAGGTCTCGCCTTCATGAATCTTGACGCAATTGTCGGTCAGGATTCTTGTCCAGTTTTCGACCACAGTCTCCTTTTGGGTCGTTACACAGCACACATCTGCAAGAGGACCCTTGGCTCGTTTTGTGTCGGGCTTGAAGTTTACGTTCTTAGCGGCTGGATAAGCCTCGACTGTAGACAGAACCTTGTTTTGCTCGATCGTAATGAATCTGAGCCTATTCTGCCGGGCAGTCAATGTCGCGGATAGTCCCGCCGCGCCGGCGCCGATTATGGCCACGTCGTATTGAACGCCCTGTTTTGGGCCCTCCTCGCGCAGATCTTCGACTATTCTATCGATGACTTCGGCCCCTTCGTTAACCGCATTCTTGATCAGCGGCACTCGCGAGACGTCGCCGATCACATATATCCCGGGCACATTAGTCAGGAAAGTTGCCGGATCCCTGTGAGGCATCTCGCGCGGCCGGCTCTCTCTCTGCGAATTGACAACTACGCAAGCTCCGGTGGGACAGGCGGCTTGGCAGCCGGCATCGTCCATACACTGCGTCAGCGCAACGGGCGCAGCAACTTCGTCGAAAGCCATTGCCAGCACATCGTGCGGACACGCTTCGATGCAGGCATAGCACCCAATACAACACTGAGAGTCGATCTTAGGATACGGATATGACGGCAGCCTCCCTGCGTCCGCGTCGCCCTCCTCACTATCCCGCGTTGAGGCGGTCGTCGGTGTTTCCCTCCGGACATTTTTCAATGACTGTTTGCGCCTCGAATTGCCGATGTAGATTGCGCACCCCGCGCCGGCGGCAAAAAGGCCGATCGGCGCCGCCCAGAAGTACCACGGAATAGCGCCCAGCCTGGACACAGAGCTCCAGTTCGACGGAAGCTCGCCCTGTCGGCGCACGCTGGCTCCCCCGGCGGCGGCTGACGTGAAAGACTCAGTCGAGTCAATCAAGGTGTTCAAGCCCTGCACCCGGATCTGCTCGACAAGCCGCCTTCTCTCAGAATCGGTTATGTTCCCAATAGTGACTGCCAGGTCCTTATGTTCTCCGTGCTGGCTGTGACAGGTGCCGCAATTTGGTCCAACTATTTCTCCGGTTGCGAATGATCCGGCGTGGCAGGCTCCGCAAGATGTCTGGGGCGCTTGCTTCCATTCGATGGTTCCCCTGATTCCTTTGTGGCAATAACCACACTTCGTGGCGCCGTACGGATGATCGACGTGAAACCGATCTAACGCCACCCGACCCGTCAGGTTCTTCCACGTCACCGTGTCATTCTTGCGGATATATCCAACTGTCGGTGAGCCATCAGGGCTTTTGTGCGGAGCGCCGAGTATGCGTCCATTGAATCTATATCGTTCATTGTGACAGCTCTTGCAGGACTCGTTGTTCACATCCTTGATGTGAAATTCAGGGCCATTGTGATCGCTGTGACAATCCACACACGCGACATTCGAGTCGCGATGTGCCTTCGAAATGCCGGGATCGAACCCCGGCGATACGCCAACATTGGCCGGTACGTTGTGGCACCCGGTGCAATGCTGCTGCATACCACCGGCGGGCTCATGGCAATCTGAGCACGACGAGATCGCGCGCAGCGCTGTTCTACTAGGCGACATCATCAGGGAAGTATGAGCTACTGAAAGGGGCGCGGGTGAGTACACATCCCTGCAAGCGTACCAGGCACAGATTGATAGCGCGGCGACGATTGCGAATGAAAGAATAAGGCATGCTTTTCGGTTCGGTGTTCTCAGGTCGAGAGTCGGACGCCAGTTGAATCTGGCTTTCCCGATTCCGTGGAACCTGGACGGACAGAGTGGCGTGCTAAAGACGATTTTGCCCGCCTCTCCTCTCCGAGCCTGCCAAAAGGCTCGAAGCGCCTCCTGCTCGTCGTCTTCCATCAAGGCAAGAGGCGCCGTTCCCGGCACGCGTTTCGATATGCCAACGGGCCGGGTAATGGGAGCCTTGAGAGGGAATACCGTTAGCTTTCTCTTTACGGTGAGCCCGAGCTCATTTTTGTCACGATCTACGTGGAGAGAATAAGGACCGATCCGGATTACATCTCCGTCGTGTATGGCTTCCTCGCTGACGGTTCTTCCGTTGAGCAGCGTCGCGTGCGACTCGAGTAAGTCAATCAGCCAGAACCGGCCGTCCCTCTCAGCGATTAATGCTTGAGCTGGAGCTACGCCTGGATCATTCAGAACAACGTCGTTTTCAATGTGTCGCCCGATCTTTAGCGTTTCCTTGTCGATCAGGACATCATTGACAATCTTGTCGCTGTCTATTCTTCTGACGAGAAAATGAGTTTGTAGGGGCATGACGCAACACCCGCGAATACATCGCTCGCATCGCTCACCTGGACGCGTAAACAACCTGGAAGATGTGAACGCTCATCAGCGCAAGCATGACGTAAACGGATACGATATGCGGCAACAACCAAACCCTTAACAGATTATGGAGCTGAATCAGCACTTTCACCCTCGGCAGTAACACTGCAGCACGCAGTGCCCGGTCGAACGCGCGCCGCTCTTCGCCTTTATCCAAAGTATCCGCAATCGCCTGAAATTCCCGTTTCGCAGAGTCAACCAACTCTTCGAAGCTCTCTTGCTTTACGAACTCTCGCATCGTAGCTTTGAACGAATCGAAACGCGGCAAAACGCTTCGATTGATAACCTGCCTGAGACGTTCAGAACTCTGGCTTCCCGCAGATATCCGGGAAAGCTCTGTTAGTAACTCCTCGCGGCGCGCTTGCAAGTCCTCGACTAACAGAGGAGTGCCTTCGATCCGCGTTAGTATCCGGGGGACGAGCTGGTACAAGGCCAGTCCGCAAAGACCGGTGAAGACCGCAACATCAAAACTGACCATGAGAGCTTTAGTGAACCATCCGCCGGAGAACGTAGCCCCGTGCAGCAGGATGATAAAGCAGGCAATCACTCCAAGATAATAGTGAGCCAACATCCAATATCGGAGCGGCCAACGGCGCCTGTCATAAACTCGACGCCTCAGTTGATAAGCGGCCGCGCCCAGACTGCCCATCGAACCAACAATACCGGTGATCCAACGCAGATTAGGAAGTCCTGGCAGTGGATTACCGTACCCGTATACCCTGAGGCCCGCTATCGTTAGCGCCGCTGACAGAACAAACAAAGAAATGCCGATAACATGAAGCCATCGTTTTGTTGAATCGCGCTGGTGAATATTCCTGCCGTAAGCGTGCTTGTGGTCAAGCATTCTCAGGTTTTCTATCCGTCCAATCTCCGCAAAGTACCTGGATGGCACGATTCGGGCAAGCGCACCGGTCGGGCAATTTTCCTCACAACTGTAAGCGGGCGACTTGCTGCCGGGGGGATTCAACCCTGCGCGGTCACTGCACAAATTGCACTTGATGGCGAGCATGTCTTCGATTCCCGTGACGGGTTCAGGAATCGGTTCTGATGAAAGGCCGAGCCGCGTCCAGATTGAAGCGTTGCCTTGCGGGGGCTCAGCCTCTTTTTTTTCGTCACGATGCACCATGAAAATCGCATCGTACGGACACTGAGTGGCGCAGTCGCCGCAGCCGATGCAGACTTTCGGCTCGATATCGATCTGGCCGCCCGCGAGCCGGCTGATTGCTCCCGTAGGGCATCCGGTCAAGCACTCAGGGTCTTTGCAATGCATGCAAACGCCGGGAGCCAGCAAGCTCTGAAAACCCTTCGGCTTCAGCGGCTCAAGCCTTGTAATGTGGATGCCCCTCCGAACAAGCCGTGTTCTGCCGTGCACCTTTTCGCAGGCCATTGAGCAATTGCCGCATCGAACGCAAAGATCCATGTCCATCACGAGCAGATTGTTTGCATCCGCAAGGCCGGTCTCTATGAGACTCTCCTGGCTGCTCTTTATTTTCTCGCTGATTGGCACGCGGCCGGACCCTGGTGTCTGTTGCAGATTGGGAGGCGCGAACAATTCAAGTGCTGCTGTGATCGCTTCCATGAGCTTCTTCTTCTTACGGCGGAGTTGTACAACATTTATCTCGAGCACTTGTGTATCGCCCATTACTGTGGCGGTATATGAGTAGAAAGCATTGCGCCTTGCCCCTTCGAGGCCCAGGCAATAACCCTTGCCCAGAAAATCTCTTGTCTCGCCATCTCCGGTCGCACGGCTACGACGCACCCAACCCTCTGCAATGTAAAAGAGCTGGCCTATCGAAGTCGCTTCGGAGAACAACACATGGTTCTTCGAGAAAACCTTGAATGTCGCAATGTCCCTGATATCGCCTCTCAAGCCGGAGTCCAGACCCGTTTTCTGAATCAAATCATCCAGCTCGTCCAGGAGTCTTTCCCTGCCATGCTCCCGATAGACCTCGTCGAGCTTGGCGGCGAATTTCGGCAGTTTCCGCAGCAAACGCACCGCCGGCCGTTGCACCTTGAGCAACAACACGGGGCGATCCATTGATCCCTTGACCGTCGCCTTGCGCGGGCCCCCAGCCAGCATGCTTGTCGCGCCGAACTGTTCGCCCGCTCCGAGTTTCCTTTTTACTTCCTTTCCGTCGATGTCGTTAACCAACACATCCACCTGACCGTCGACTACGATGTAAAAATCGTTGTCCGCCCAATCTCCCTCGTTAATAATCGACGTACCCGGTTTGTAAGACAGCAACTTCACATATGGTCCAACCGGTTTGCCTTTGTAGTTGCGTCCGTAAACAATAACCTCCAGGTCAAGTTCGTAATCAAAGTGTTCGCCGGTCTTTGATAGAAGGTCGGACAGACAATCGACTTTTCTGATTGCGTTCAGAATATCGCGGGGGCTCGTGGATTCCTCTGGCAGCGCTTGTTGCGACATATTCCGACTCAGGTCTGATGATTGGAAAACGTCGCGACCACGAACCGACCTTATCTGTTACCTACCAGGCCAAAATGGAAACTCGGCCGCGGGCGCGAGCCTTACGTTCTTCCCGGATCGCCATCGTGTCGGCGAAACTGGGGCCGCATCATATGTGGAAGAAAGGAGCGTGTCAAGTACTTTTTCGAGGTCTTTATTACATTAGTTTGGCGGAGCCGAAGCATCGAGTTCTATTATCGAGGTTTCGCTTCTAGGTTGACTTCAGTTGATCTATACTGACTGCTCGCCGGCGGCTGGGTCGCGGCAAACACAAGGCACAGGAGTCACAGTTGATGACCCCAGCAAGATTCTGCTCTGAATGTGGCGAGCGCTTGGCGGTCAAACGCCGCGCGGTGCTTCCCCTCCGCGCGTTTTGCGCTCGCTGTTCGCCGCGATTCAGAACTGTTCGGCTCGTCTCAGCCGCGATACTGGTTCTCGCTACAGTTGGGGTCGCCGTTAGCCGCCTCAGCCCTGAGCGCGAGCCTTTCTATCTCATCGGCACGCCTTTGCAGTCGAGTACGAACGGCGCGACCGCTGCCTCACCAGACTCCAGCGAACCGTCTCGATCGAGTGCGCAGACGGTCGCCGTAGACTCGGTGATCGGTCTCTGCGGCGCTCCGACCCGATCGGGAAAGCCTTGTCAGCGAAAGGTGAAAGGCGGCGGGTACTGCTGGCAACACCGCGATAAACCGGTGGAGAAAAGTTTCGCGCCGCGCAAATGATCATCGCCTGGTTCGTAAGCGCTCTCACGCTGGCAACTCTTCCGGTCCGACAAGCTGCCAGCTTGTCGGACGCTTCAAAGTGAGACAACACTCTGCTCGAGGAGTTTAGTTATCTTCGCGGGTTCGTTATCGTTAGAAACGATAATAGGCTCGCCGATCGTAACCTTTATTTGATCCGGCGCGGCGAAACGTCTTCCTTCATTCTTCACTTCGTACAAACCATCGATCTTCATGGGTATGATCGGAACATCAAGGTTTTTTGCGAGCAAGCCTGCGCCTTCCATGAAAGGATGCATCTCACCGTCTCGGGTGCGTGAGCCTTCGGGAAAGACCAGCACACTGTAGCCTCGATCCATCGTCTCGCCCGCAAACGCAAAACTGCGGCGAAAGCCGCTCTTCTGAGGAAGCGGAAAAACGTTGAACAGCGAAACGACAAGCACGTATTGCGCAAGCAATCTCAAACGCTTGAACCAGCCGGTTCGCTCCGGCGGGTGACGCCAGCCGCGAAGAACCTCACCTTCCATTGCAATCGCCAGCTTGCGTTGAAGCCTCCCAGGCAGCGCCAGCAGGATCAACGCAGCGTCTACCATCGTTATGTGATTTGCGATGAATAATACCGGCCCATGAGTCTCTTCCAGGCGTTCCCTGCCGGCGACGCTGGCGCGGCTCATCAATCGCGTAAGCGGAAGGATCACCAGGTAAAAAACTACGATTCGAATCCAGGTCACAGGAAAGCGCTGCGCCCATCGCGGGTATTCGTATTGAACGGCCGTCTCGCGCGCTCCTTCGCGAATCATCTTTTCAATGTCGCCGACTGTTGTCGCCGCAGTGAACGCAGCCTCGTCTATATCAACCTGATAGTGGTCTTCGAGAGCACCCAGCAACTCGACCCGTCCCAGCGAGTCGAGCTTGAGATCCATCTCCAGATTCGCGGACGGACCCACGTGGACTGGCGCCTCGCCGCTCACCCGCGCAATTTGCTCGAGCAGGAAAGAAGCTGAGGAGTGGAGGGGCAGAGGAGCTGCGGAGAACGGGGAGCTCTCAGTCTCCCTCGCTCCTCTGCTCCTCCGCTCCTCCGCCTTCAGTCTGTCCATCACCAGGGTCTTCCGAATCTTCAGCGTCGGCGTGCGAGGAAAGTCCTCTTCCGGCCAGATGCTCCATCGTCGAACCTGCTGAAAAGGACTGAGGCTCTTATTCGCCCTCTTCACGATCGCGGCAGCGTCAGCGCGATCATCTCTCAACAGAAGCACGGCGAACGCTTCAGGACCTTGCGCGGTGTCAATGCCCACGACAGCGCTGTCGCGAATCTCGGGCTGCGCATTCAACGCGGCCTCGAGGTCATCAGGGTAAATGTTCAAGCCGGCGCTGGTCACGATCACGTCTTTTTTGCGGCCCTTGAAAAACAAGTTCCCTTCCTGATCCATCTCGGCCACATCGCCGGTTCTGAACCAACCATCCGAGTTCGGGTCTTCCGCGTTCGGCTCCACCTGGTTCGGGATCGCTCCCACCTTGCCCCAGTAGCCGGGTGACACGTTCTCGCCTCGCACCAGGATCTCGCCCTTCTCGTCGAGCTTCACTTCACGTCCCGGGAGCGATTTGCCAATCGATCTGCGGCTTAGATTGAAAGGATGATTGACCGTGATGAGCGAAGCCGTCTCGGTCATTCCGTAGCCCTGCACCACCGCGAATCCCAATCTTCGCCAGAACGCCTCGGTCTCAGAAGACAGCGCGGCGCCGCCGGATATGAACGCCCAAAACTTCCAGCCAAATTGACGATGAATCCGGCGGAACATCCACCATCGCGCAAGAAAATGCCGGCTCTCTGCCGTGGCGAGTTTGTCCTCGAGCGCTTTGCTTTCACCCCGCGCCTCATAGTTTCTTTCAATCGTATTCCGCAAAGCGTCAAGCACTCGAGGCACGCTTGCGACAACCGAGATTCGATTATTCCTGACCGTCTGGATGATCTCCGAGGGATTCAGCGAGTCGAGGAAGTATGTTTCACCACCGAGCAGCAAAGGCACAAACATCCCCATGAACTGGCCGAACACGTGGCTCAAAGGAAGCAGGTTCAGGAATCGCAACGGGTGAACAAGGCGTTCGTACTTCAGGTACTTCAGAATCTCGGTTTCGAGGGGATTGATATTGGCGAGCACGTTTCGATGAGTAAGACATACTCCTTTCGGGTCGGCAGTTGTGCCCGACGTGAAAATGATCTCGACGATATCGTTCTCATCGCCGGGAATCGCGGGATAAGGCTCCATCGAGGGAGGCGCTGCGATGTCGGATAAATCATCGAGCGACAATCTGGGCAGGGGAGGTTTGAAATCGCGCAGCACGTCACCACTGTACAAAATCAACTTCGCGTCGACTTGTTGTTGCACCCGCGCTGCGAACTCCGCGGAGCTTTCAAAATCCAGCGGCACAACAATCGCGCCGCGAAGCAAACAACCGAAGAAGGCGGTCACCCACTCGGGACTGTTTGCAGCCCAGATCAAAACCCGGTCGCCCTTCGAAATGTTTTGAGCTTCAAGGTCGCGCGCGAACTGAAACGCTGTGCTTCGCAGGCGCGCGTAGGGCCAACGCGACGCGCGCAACCCGCGCCGATGCGCAAACGCGGTTTGAGAGCCGTGCCTTAAGCAATCATCGAGAAAACTCAGTAGGTTTCTGCGCACACCCATTAGCCGGAATTCGCGTTAGCGTTCGTCTCTGTATCAAAATACTGAGGCTGCCAATAATCATAAGCTTCACTGACTTTTGTTTGCCAGCGAGGCGCCACTGTGATCCGGGCAGTCCTATTCCGTTGATCTGGGCCGGTCCTATTCCGTCGATCCGGGCTGGTCCTATTCCGTCGATCCGGGCCAGTCCTATCCGTTGATCCGGGCCAGTCCTATTCCGTTGATCAGGGCCGGTCCTATTCCGTTGATCTGGGCCGGTCCTATTCCGTTGATCAGGGCCGGTCCTATTCCGTCCATCGGCTATGGAGACCGGCAATGCTCGCGTGCTTCAAATGCCCGGAATGAGTAACGCGGCAGCATCGCGCTTGCTATAATGCGAAAGCCCCGACGTTCGCTTGAATCGCATACGGACTCGGAGCGCTTGAATTGCAAACGTCAGGGAAAGGAGAAAGGAATTGCAAATTGAGGATTTGAAATTTGAGATATTTGAGATTTGAGATTTGAGATTTGAGATTTGAAATTGGAGTTTTGAAATTTGAAATTGGAAATTTGAAATTGAAAATTGGCTTGCAACGCGGAGTGCGGGAAGCACTGGACCCGAAGCAACCAATTTCAAATCTCAAATTATCTCAAATCTCAAGTATCTCAAATTTCAAATGTTACAATTCAAATCTCAAATATTTCAAATTTCAAATTTCCAAATTTCAAATTTCAAATTTCAAATCTCAAATCTCAAATCTGAAATCTCAAATCTCAAATCTCAAATCTCAAATCTCAAATTCGCAATTTCCAATTTGCAATTTGCAATTTCCACTCAATGGATAACCTCGTTCTATCAAACATCTTCTACCGCAAGACCCGAACGCTAACCACAATGGCGGGAGTAGCGCTGGGAGTCGTGCTGGTCGTGTTGACTGTCGGCATCGCTCACGGATTCCTGCACGACCAGGGGCGCCGCAACGCCGCGGTGACCGCCGAAATCGTTGTAGGTCCCGCGGGCACGACTTTCGGCTTAAGCCTGAACCCGACTCTTTCGATGCCGCTCAACCTGGCCGATAAGATCCGCTCGATCGATGGCGTTAAAGATGTGGTGCCGGTCGGCCAGTATCTTAGCGGGCACGTGATCGATGGAATCGATTACGAATCCTTCACTCGAGTGTCAGACGTGCGCGTAGTCGAAGGCAGCCCGGTTGTTTCCGGGGACGAAGCCATGATCGATCGCGTCCAGCAGCGACAGCGAAAGCTGAAGGTGGGCGACCAGATGCAGATCTTTGACCGGCCCTTTCGCGTAGTCGGAATATACGAGCCGGAATCGCTCGCGCGGATAAAAGTCCCTCTCGCAACCATGCAGCAGTTCCTGAACCGCCAGTTGTGTTCAATGCTACTGGTGAAAGTCGACGCCCCTTCGCGCCAGGAAGAGGTAGCCGCGCAAATAAAGGAGCGGTTTCCGGACTATGGAGCGACCCTTACTCGCGATCTGCCGATATTGATCGGCCGGGGCATACCGGCGCTTCAGACTTTTTTGAGAGTCGTAATCGGGCTATCGATCGCCGTGAGTTCACTGGTGATTTTGCTTACGATGTATACAACCGTGGCGGAGCGCACGCGGCAGATTGGTGTACTCAAGAGTCTCGGCGCTTCGAAGACCTGGATTGCCGGCCAGATAGAGCAGGAAGCTTTGCTGATAAGCGGGCTTGGGGTTTTGCTCGGATCACTCCTGGCAGTTGCCGGGAAATACGCGATCACACGGCTCACTCCCGTCAGCGTCGAACTTGAACCGATGTGGTTATTCTACGCTCTCGCACTCGGTCTGCTCGCCGGCGCGCTTGGCTCGCTTTATCCGGCGCTGCGGGCCGCAAACCAGGATCCGGTCACCGCGCTCGCTTATGAGTAGAGCATAGTAATCGACAACCATCTTTCAACTACGGCCGCGCTCACCGGCGACGGTGATCATGTGCGTTAACGCTCATCAGCGATTCGTGTTTGCGTCGTCGCCGAGACGGTTGCTCATCCTGGCCTGCTCAAGAGTCCTGCCGACGCATCGGCTTTGAAGACAAACACGTCACGAACTTAAGGAGATTGCTATGGCAAGCGCCTCCACCGCTCTGTCACTTCTTCTGGTGCTCTCGATCCTCCCGGCAGCTCAGATGCGCTATCAACCGCCTCCAACACCCGCTTCAAAACTAATAAAAGCGGGCCGGCTACTGGATGTTAAGAGCGGCAGGTACCTGCTCGAGCAGGGTATCCTGACTGAGGGCGAGAAGATCAAAGCGATCGGTCCCTGGGAAGACATCCGCACGCGCGCTGCAAACGAGGTAACGCTCATTGATCTAAGCAACGCTACGTTGCTTCCCGGGTTGATCGACTGTCATGCCCACCTGCTGATCTCGGGCGATCTGGGCCGGTTGGATCCGGGCGAGCTGCTCGTCACGACGCTGGCGCAGATGAGCGTTTCCTCTCGGGCCTTGCTCGGCGCGCGAAATGCCCGGGAAACGCTCGAGGCCGGCGTCACGTCGGCGCGGATCGTAGGCCACTCGGGAGTAGACGGGGACGTGGCGCTCCGCGATGCAATCAATGCGGGCTGGATACCCGGACCAAGACTTCAAGCGGCTGCTCGCAAAATAACCGCGCTCGGACCAATCAATGTTCAACCGGGAATCGCCGCCCAGGTCCTCGGACAGGAGTTTCTCGCCGTCAGCGGGCCGGAGCAGGCGCGCGCGGCTGTTCGCGAAAACCTCGCGAACGGCGCCGATCTGATCAAGATCAGCATTGACTCGGACGGCCCGCGCAACTGGAAGACTCGTTACTTGTCGATTGATGACGCGAAGGCGATCGTCGAAGATGCGCATCGGCTTGGGATGAAAGTCGCGGCACACGCCGCCGACAACATCGCCGTCCAGATTGCCATCGATGCCGGCGTTGACTCAATCGAGCACGCCTGGAGCGCAACGGACGCGCAGCTCAATCAGATGAAGGAGCGCGGCATCTTTCTCGTGGCGACCGAAATCTTCGTCGCTGCCCCACCCAAAGACAGGCTGCAGCGCGCGATGAGAATCGGTGTCAGGATTGCGATGGGCTCGGACGCGTGGGCTTCATTACCGGGAAAGACGCGCGGTGAAGCTACGCTTCTCGACCTGAAGAAACTGCAGGACGAAGGCATGCCGGCCCTCGACATTATTCGCTCCGCGACACTCAACGCGGCCGAATTGATGGGTTGGTCAGATCGCGTTGGTCAGCTAACCGAGGGCGCGTTCGCGGACATTATCGCGGTCACCGGCGATCCGCTGCAGGATACAGCCCTGCTACAGCATGCCGAATTCGTAATGAAGGGCGCGACCGTTGTAAGAAATGGTTTCGCGAAGAGTCAACTCCCACCGAGTCGCTGAAGGGACATCTCGACTCGTGAGTGACGGCAGTAAGTTCGGCTGGAGACGGTGATCGTTATTAAGATTGCGGGCGCTTTCCAACATCACTACGTTGCCGGCTTCAAGCGGGTGCGCGTCCTGATTTTGCGCATACCCACCTCGGCAGAGGTGGGTGAAAATGCAATGTTCGTAGTCCGGCCTTCAGGCGGAAGTTCGTAATCCGGCGTAAATACAGATACAAACTTCCGCCTGAAGGCCGGACTACGAACTTTTCACACA
>DATNBZ010000150.1:0-8505 GCA_035607285.1 Blastocatellia bacterium
AGAGCCGCGGCGGTCAGAAGGATCCATTTCCCAAACCTGCTGATTCGAGCGGCGCCGGGCGAAAGCGCGCGTTCGATCCACCCTAACGTGAAATCGGCTCCCAGAGCCATTATCGCGGCGGGAACCGCTCCAGCCAAAATCAACGTACGGTCTACTGTCCGGAGGCCGCGGAAAATGTAGGTCCCCAATCCGCCCGCGCCGATTGCAGCCGCAATGGTAGCCGTCCCGACTGAGATCACGGTGGCCACTCGCAGTCCCGCGATGATCACAGTCAGCGCCAGGGGCAGTTCGACCTGAGTCAGCACCTGCCAGTCGGTCATGCCCATCCCGCGCGCGGCTTCTCGAACTGCCGGATCGACTCCGCTGATCCCGGTGAAGGTATTGCGAATTATGGGCAGAAGCGAATAGAGGAATAACGCAATGATCGCCGGCAGACGACCAATGCCGTAGGAGCCTAGTATCGGAATCAGGAATCCGAACAGGGCGAGGCTCGGGATGGTCTGAAGTACATTCGCAATCGCAAGCACCGGTTTCGCAAGCCGCGGGCGACGGGTCAGCACTATGCCGACAGGTATGCCGACTACCGCCGCCGCCCCGGTAGCTATCAACACGAGCAGGAGGTGCTCGAAGGTGAGTTGGAGCACCTCGCTTCGGTTGCGAATGAAGAAGTCGATCAGGTTCATGCCAGGTTGATGCGTGAAACGTGATGCGTGAAACGTGATCCGTGATTCGTAAAATGCGATGGTGATGACACAACCTTGATCACGTATCACGTATCACGTTTCACGCATCACGTTTCACGTCCTAGTCTTTCATCGATTCGTTAAAAGCTCTTGCTTCCGGATCGCTTGACGATGCGAATTCGTCAGCCGTCGCAAGCTCGATAAGATGGCCGTCTTTGAACAAACCGATTCGCGAAGCGAGCTTGAACGCTTCGCGAATGTCGTGAGTGACAAAAACAATCGTCTTGTTCAGCCTCCTGGTAAGCGCCGCAAACTCTCCCTGAAGCTCGGCGCGCGTCAGCGGGTCAAGCGCGCCGAACGGTTCATCCATCAATACGATCGTTGGATCCGCTGCAAGCGCTCGCGCGACACCCACGCGCTGGCGCTGCCCTCCAGACAACTCGCGCGGATAACGATTAGCGAATTGTTCCGGCTCCAGCCCCACCAGCTCCAGAAGCTCACGAACGCGTTGGCTGATCTTCTCTTCGGGCCAACCCTTCAAGCGCGGCACCACTGACACATTGCGTTCGACGGTGAAGTGAGGAAACAATCCGCTCTCCTGAATCACGTAGCCGATATGCCGCCGAAGCTCGATCGCGTTCCACTCGCTCGTAGGCTTGCCTTCGACTCTGACCTCGCCGGTCGTAGGCTCGAGCAATCGATTAATCAGCTTGAGCGTGGTTGTCTTTCCGGAACCGCTTCGGCCCAGCAGCACCAGCGTCTCGCCTCGCATCACGTCGAAGCGCAGATGCTCGACCAGCGCGCGGCCCGCGCCCACGCTGAGCCCAACATCCCTGAACTCGATGGCGGATTGCGAATTGAGGATTGGCGAGTCGTTTCCAGCCTGGCCCACCGCGTTGTCCTTTCAGGGATTCTCTTCGGCGACGAAGAGATTGAAGCTAAATAAGCGATCGCGATCGAACCAGGTTTTCGCGAGCGCGAAACCCGTGTCTTGCGCGATAGCGGAGAGCAGCTCGAGGTCAAACTTGTAGGAGTTTTCAGTTCGCATGGTTTCACCCTCGTCGAACCGTACCTCGAGGTCCAGCGCGCCGACTCTCACCAGTTGTGGCTCGAGGCTGACCAGGCGAATTTCTATCCTGCCGAGTTCATCGTTGTACGTAGCTCGATGCCGGAACTTCTTCACGTCGAAGTTCCCATCGAGCTCACGATTGATTCTCGCAAGCAGGTTTAGATTGAATGCGGCAGTCACTCCAAGCGCGTCGTCGTAAGCCGGGATCAGAATTTCCGGTGACTTCTTCAAGTCAGCTCCGAGGAGGAACGCGTCGCGCGGCCGCAGAAGCTTTCTGACCGCGTGCAAAAACTCTCGAGACTCGTCGCGCCCGAAGTTTCCGATATTCGACCCCAGGAACAGCGCAACGGTGCGGCTACCGGAGTCCGCCGGCACGCGCTCTGCCAGCGCCTGCAGCGCGGTAAAATAATCGGCCGCGAAGCCAGTAATGCGAAGCCCGGGATACAAGCGAAGCAATCGCTGGCTCGAAAGCTCCAGGCTCGAATCGGAGATATCAACGGGAAGGTAGTGAAGCTCAGGCTGCTTGGAAAGCAGCGCTTCGATCAGAAAGCGAGTCTTCTCCGCGCTGCCGCTTCCAAGCTCCAACAACCGGACGGGTCCCTCGATAGACGAAACTATTTCATCACTGTGCGTTCGCAGGATCTCGCCCTCGGCCCTTGTGAGGTAGTATTCGGGCAGGAAGCAGATTGCTTCAAACAGTCGCGAACCGAGTTCATCGTAGAAGTATTTCGGCGAGAGCGCCTTCGGCTTAGCGGAGAGTCCCGTGCGCACATCGCTTGCGAAAGCATTGGAGTCTCCGCCTTCGGCGAGGCGGTGAATTGTCAAGCGGCTGTCTGATAGCATCGAGGTCTCCTTTGGTAGCCATAATGCTCGGACAGCTAACCAATTGATCGAACGGTAATGCTATCTTACAGACTGTCTGCGCGCCAACCCATCAGGCAGTATTCTAATCCTGCTTTTTCTGTAGTAAGCCGCGACTGGAGCAAGGGTGCGAATCTTTTTCACTAGCCCAGGCGTTCACGCCTGGGCCCAAGCCAGCCGAACATTCGTCCTAGCCCGTTTCAAGGGCTTCGGACTCGCCTTTGAGGCCAAAGGTGTAGTCAACGGGATTGGAAGATACAGACAAAGGGCGAGTGCAGTAGCAAATGAAATTTTCAAACCTGTGCTCAAGCCGGAAAGACAAGCCCCGTGAACGGGGCTGCGCTCAATAGTGCACTGACCACCCAGGCGTGAACGCCTGGGCTACTTGAGAATGTAGAGTTGAGTTTGTGACAGCGTCGATGAAGGACGGGGTAACATCCCGACGCCAATAAATGGGGCCGCCTGTTGTAACGCAGGAATATGTCGGCATCCCATCAAAAATGCGTCATCGTTTTGCGGCCGATCTCTCTCGTTCCAGCAGGGCCTGCTTGCGCTCGATGCCCCAGCGATAACCGCCGAGACTGCGATCTTCGCGAATCACTCGATGGCATGGAACAACCAGCGCAACCGGGTTTGTCGCGATCGCGCGAGCCACTGCTCGCGTAGCCGTGGGCCTTCCTATTTCCCTGGCCACCTCGCCGTAGGATCGAGTGCTGCCGTAAGGAATCTCACGCAGTTTCTCCCACACGCTCCACTGGAACGCCGTCGCCTGCAGATCCAGCGGCAGATCCAGATGAGGACGCGCGCCTTCGAGATGACTCGTGAGCTGCTCGACCCAAGCTGTCAGGGCTTCATCGTCGCGCTTGACATCGGCGGCGGGATATTCACTTAAGAGGTCAGCTTCGAGCGCTGCATCGGAATCGCCGAGTCGAACCGCGCATACGCCCTTTGTTGTCGCGGCCACGAGCAAACGCCCAAGCGAGCACCCGACCATCGTATAGCTGATTCGCGTTCCTTTGCCGCCGCGACGATAATCCGCGGGCGTCATCCCGAGTTCTGACGGCGCTCGCTCATACAAGCGACTGCTCGAGCCATATCCGGCGTCGTACATTGCTCCAGTCACTGATTCTCCGTTCTTCACGCGAGTCTTGAATTTCGAGAGCCGGCAGGCCTCTGCATACTGTCGGGGTGTAATGCCGGCTACGCGCTTGAACACGCGCTGCAGGTGATAAGGGCTCACGCCGGTGTGGGCGCTCAGGGCTTCCAGAGTCGGCGGCGTGTCAATGTGGTCTTCGATGTAGCGACACGCTCGTTGGACCATCTCTACCTGCGGATCGGATGCGGAGGCGGTGCGAGGACGGCAGCGGCGACACGATCGAAATCCAGCGCTTTCGGCGGCTTCGGGAATGTGAAAGAAAACAACCTGCTCGCGGCGCGGCCTTCTTGCCGGGCACGAAGGGCGGCAATAGATGCCCGTCGAGCGCACTCCGAAAAATATTCTTCCGTCAAAGCGCGCATCTCGGCTGAGCACCGCCTGCCAGAACACGTCCTCGCCGGTATGCATTGGTTCTTGATCGATTCGTTTGCCGGCTGAAGTCATCGCTGTATTCATGTTCTACTACCTCCTCAAGCATAGTAAAGCGATGTCCCAGGTTGGTTCTATCCGCATCTTGCTATCAAACTTCGCATTGTGTTTGCTCAAGTAGGGTGGATCGTTGATATCGGCCTGGAAGACGCGTCGGACCGGCTGGGTTCTGAATCCCACGAACGCAGTGACCGTGTGAAGAGGCAAGGTTCGTAGTTCGGCCTTCAGGCGGAAGTTCGTAGCTTGCATCGACGCTGAATTACAAACTTCCGCCTGAAGGCCGAATACGAACTTCCGCGTGAAGGCCGAACTACGGCCACCGGCTCGGCGTCCTTGTAGTCAAGATATGAACAACCCACAACTTCGTTGGAAGAATTCGCCGTCAATGCTAGTGTGTTATCGCTTTTTCAGTAGCTTGCCGGGGTCATGATCCTAAAGTGATACGGAACACAAATGAAGATCAAAGCCTTACTAGCAATGTTCGTTTCCCTAAGCGCCGGTGCGGCCGCTCAATGGTCGTCACAGCAAAGCGGAACCACGGCGCGGCTGCGTGGCGTAAGCGCCGCAAGCAGCACCGTCGCCTGGGCCAGCGGCAGCGGAGGCACTTATGCGAGAACAACCGATGGTGGCGCCTCGTGGCAAAGCTCAGTCATGCCCAACGCCTCTCAGCTCGACTTCCGCGACGTGCAAGCCGTCGACGCCAACACCGCTTACCTACTCAGCATCGGGCCTGGCGAAGCATCGAGAATCTACAAGACTACCGATGGCGGAAGCGCATGGACTCTTCAGTTCACCAATCACAACCCGAAAGCTTTCTTCGATGCGTTTGCGTTTTGGGACGCGCGTACGGGAATAGCCGTCAGCGATCCGGTGGATGGCAAATTCATCTTGATCAAAACAACCGACGGCGGCGCAACGTGGAAGGAGCTTACACGCGCGAAGCTTCCGCTGGCTATTGAAGGCGACGGCGCATTCGCCGCCAGCGGCACCTGCATAGCCGTTCAGGGAAAAAAGAACGTCTGGTTTGGAACCGGCGGCGGGGCTGTGGCCCGCATATTCCGTTCAAGCGATGCGGGCGACACCTGGAAAGCTGCTGTGACGCCGATCACAGCAGGCAACGCTTCGTCCGGGATATTCTCGATCGCGTTCAAGGATCAGAAAAACGGTGTGATCGTTGGGGGCGACTACCGAAAAGAGAATGAATCCGGTGACAACGTTGCAACTACGACTGACGGAGGCGCGACGTGGGCGCTCGCAAAGGGTCCCCGTCCTTCGGGATTCAGATCGGCAGTTGTTTATGTTACCGGATCGCGAGGTCCGATGCTCGTCGCGGTAGGCCCATCAGGTTCGGATTACTCGATCGACGGCGGAGCAGGTTGGATGAGCCTTGGAAGTATGGGATTTCATGCCGTTAGTGTCGCCGGAGTTGACGCCGGTTGGGCCGTTGGCGAAGGCGGCCGAGTTGCGAAGTACAATGGCATGCCGAAGGCCGACGTAAAGCGCTAGCGCGCCCGCCGGATCGCGAGCATGTAGGGGCGGTCCTCCGTGGCCGCCCATAACCTCCGCGTGCTTTGCGGTCCTTTGCGTCTTTGCGCTGAGTATTGTGTCTTGCTCCTTCGATACCAATACTCAGCGCAAAGACGCAAAGGACCGCAAAGCACGCGGAGAAGCGGACTCTAATAATTTTCCAACCTTCATCCTGACCGCCTCGTCTTATTGACGTAAGACGGATGCCTCGATTCTATGAAAAGAGGTTTGAGCATGAGAAAGACAGCAAGCTTGGTGATGGCAGCGGTATTCGTTCTCGGTTTGAGTGCAGTCTCGATGGCCGGAATCAACCGGCGCGAGTACCGCGAACAGCAACGCATCAATCAGGGCATCCGGAATGGGGAGCTGACCCGCCGTGAAGCCGGAAGGCTCGAGGCGGGGCTCGCAAGGATCAGGACCGATGAGAGATTCGCGAGAATGAGCGGCGGGGGTATAAGCCCACGCGAGCGTGCCCGGCTCGAACGTGAGATGAACCGCGAGAGTCGCGCCATCTATCGCCAGAAGCATGACGGTCAGGATCGAATCCCGTAGAAGTAAAACCAGCCTCAAAGATGGTGAAGCGCGAACCTGTGTTTCGCGCTTCACCATTTTCTATGCTTGCCCTATAGTATGCGGGCGGCAAATTCCAATAACCTTTTAGATCAGGAGGAACGAATGAAGAGAATCGTTAGCACGCTGTTATCGATCATGTTTGTGCTTGCGCTGGGGATCACTGTCTTGGCGCAACAGACGCCAAGCGTAGATAGGCGCGAGCACCGGCAGCAGAGGCGCATTCATCAGGGCGTTAAGAGCGGCTCGCTCTCGAGGCGCGAAGCGGCGCGGATGGAAAGACAACAGGCGCGCACACGGCGACTGGAAGCGAAAGCGAAAGCCGACGGCAAGGTGACGCGACGTGAACGAGCCAGGCTTCAGCACCGAGAGAATCGTACGAGCCGGCACATCTACAGACAGAAGCACGATAGGAATCGAAGATAGAAAGAAAAGAAGTTCAGGGTTCAGGGTTTATGGTTCAGAGTTCAGGGTTCAGAGTTCAGGGTTCAGGGTTCAGGGTTCAGGGTTCAGGGTTCAGAGTTCAGGGTTCAGGGTTCAGAGTTCAGGGCTCAGGGTTCGGAGTTATTAAAGGCTCTGGGACGGAACGCGTTGGAGGTACTCAGAGCTCTAACTACGAACCCAGAACCCTGAACCACGAACTCTGAACCCTGAACCACGAACTCTGAACCCTGAACCAGAACCCTGAACCACGAACTCTGAACCCTGAACCACGAACTCTGAACCCTGAACCACGAACCCTGAACCACGAACTCTGAACCCGGAACAGGAACCCCAACCCGGAACGGGTTTCTACTCCGCCGCTCCAATCGCCGTCTTCACTTCAGCCAACAGCTCATCTCTACTGAAGTTCCCCTTCTGAATGATTCGCGCCGTGCCGATGTCCAGCGCGCGGCGTTCTTCGTGCGAGAGGTCGCGAGCCGTAAGCAGGATTACAGGAATCGCTCGCCACTCAGGGTTCAGGCTCATTCGATGGACTACTTCGAAGCCGTCCATCTCGGGGAGCATCAGATCCAGAATAATCGCGTCGGGCTTTTGTCCGGCGATCGCCTCCAGAGCCTCGCGGCCGTTGGTGGCGGTTACAATGTCGTAGCCGCCGCCCTCGAGCATCGCGACCGCCAGATCGAGCGCGTCCGGATCGTCGTCAACTACAAGTACGCGGCTGAGCGAGGCCCTGTTGGCGCGCTCCAGCGCATTGATGAGCATGGCGCGGTCGACTGGCTTGCGCAAAAAAACTCCGGCGCCGGCTTGCAGCGCCCGCTGTTCGGCGCCGTCTTGCGAAGATAAAGCGATGATCGTTCCTTCCTCGTGACTGCTCGCGATGCGCTCGATCACGCCCGTGTCCTCGCCAAGCGAATCGAGATCAATGGTGACGACCGCGGGCCTCGCCTTGCTCGCAATCTCGACACCGCGACCAGCGTCGTCGGTTGCGGCCACCGAATAGCCTGCTTCAGAAAGATATTTTTTTGTGAGATAGAGCGAGCCCGGATCCCCGTCGATAACAAGAGCGGTGCGATCCGGATCGGTCAACGGGGCCTCGGCTTCGGCGGTGGCTGCGATGCGGCCTTCTATTTGTAGCGGCAGAGTCACGGTGAATACTGAGCCCTGGCCCTCCCTGCTGGACACGCTCAGTTCGCCGCCCAGCAGTTCGACCAGGCGTTGCGTTATCGCGAGCCCGAGACCCGTGCCGGTCTTTGCGCCGCGGCCGGCCGCCCCGGCTTGCCGAAACTCTTCGAATATCCTGGTGATGTCCGAGTCGGCGATGCCCACGCCCGTATCGCTCACAGCGATGCGAACGCGATCGATGCCCACGCACTCGGCGGTAACGTTCACCTCACCTTGTTCAGTGAACTTGATTGCATTGGAAAGCAGGTTGATCAAGATCTGCTGGAGCTTCGTCCGATCGGTGCGCATCGCCGGCAAGCCTTCTTCCACGTGATAGCTGAGCTTGATCGGGCGCGCTTCCTTCAGCGACTCGACCACCGCAAGCGCGCGCTCGATCAAGTCCGCCGGATCGGCCGGTTCCGAGTAGACATCCATCCGCCCGGCTTCGATCTTCGACAGGTCCAGAACGTTGTTGATCAGTTCGAGCAGATCGCGCGCGTTTCGTGATACGCGCTCGAGGCTGCGTCGATGGCGATCATTCAATTGAAGCGAACGATCGTCCAGCATCAGCGATGTGAACCCGATAATGGCGTTCATCGGCGTTC
>DATNBZ010000152.1:0-11239 GCA_035607285.1 Blastocatellia bacterium
GAACCCCGCGTTGCCGGCCTGTTGCAGTTCCTTCTGCATGGTAGAAGTCTTGCTGGTGGCGAGAAGCTTGTACCGGTAGCGCTCCTTTAGTGACGAAGGATCTCTCGACATGATGACGACAACTTCCGAACCTCCAAAGGAAGTCTCGCCGCCCATCGTGCCTTCGAAGCGGAATCCAGCATTGGCCGCCTCGTTCATTTCCTTCTCCATAGTCGAGGTCTTATTGGTGCCGAGAAGACGATACTCGCGCTTCTCGTTTGATTCTATGAAAGGTTGAGTGGTCGCTTCGGCTGCGGTATTCGCGCCGGCCACAGTTGTTATTTCGATAGCGGCGGTGCGTCCGCCGTTTGATGAACCCGCCTGGCCAAAGGCTACGCCGGTCACACATAGAGTAACCACGAAAATCCACTTAAGCATTTTTCTCTCCTTGCAGTCGTGATTCCCTTGAGACGCGTTCACAGCGGTCGTTCGTTGCAAGCACCGCGACTCTCGCACAACATTATTCTCACCGCGGGCAATACGAACAGCGCAGCCATCGCCCGATCATCGAGCAAGCGCAGACCCGCCAATACAAAAGAGCTTCAACAGGGATGGACACGATTCACAGGATAGGGATGACGCAAGAAGACTCTCGCTTCTATCCTGTTCATCCTGTCTATCACTGTTGATTACTCATATCGCTTTCCGCACGCGGCCATCGCCTGATCATCGAGCAAGCGCAGACCCGCCAATACATAAGAGCTTCAACAGGGATGGACAGAATTCACAGGATAGGGATGACGCAAGAAGACTCTCGCTTCTATCCTGTTCATCTTGTCTATCCCTGTTGATTACTCATATCGCTTTCCGCACGCGGCCATCGCCTGATCACCGAGCAAGCGCAGACCCGCCAATCAAAAGAGCTTGAGCAGGGATGGACACGATTCACAGGATAAGGATGACGCAAGAAGACTCTCGCTTCTATCCTGTTCATCCCTGTCTATCCCTGTTGATTACTCATATCGCTTTCCGCACGCGGCCATCGCCTGATCATCGAGCAATCGGCAGACCCGCCAATACACAAGAGCTTCAACAGGGATGGACACGATTCACAGGATAGGGATGACGCAAGAAGACTCTCGCTTCTATCCTGTTCATCCTGTCTATCCCTGTTGATTACTCATATCGCTTTCCGCACGCGGCCATCGCCTGATCATCGAGCAATCGGCAGACCCGCCAATACACAAGAGCTTCAACAGGGATGGACACGATTCACAGGATAGGGAATGGGGCGAAAAGAACTCTCGCAGTATTGGCTTACGTTCGCCTTATCCTGTCAGTCCCTGTTAGTTGTGAAGCCTCCTATACTCCAGCTTTGGACGCCCGAAATTGATTAGCAGCCCGACTTCGATTCCCGTCGCTTTCAGATAGTTAATGACTTGCGCCAGGTGTTCTGGCGCAAGGGCCTTAACCGCCTTCAACTCAACGATGACTTTACCTTCTACAAACAGATCAGCGTAGTACTCGCCGACGACTTCTCCGCGAAATCTGACCAGTAATCCAACGCGCGCTTCTGCCTTAATACTCTTCTGACGCAACGCGATGAGCAGAGCGTTCTGATAGACTCCCTCAAGGAATCCTGCCCCCAGTTCTCTCATCACCTCGAAGCTGGCCTCCAGTATTTTCCCGGTTAGTTCCTCATGCAACATCCCTCTCGACGTCATCTCTTCTATCCTGTTCATACTGTCTATCTGTTGATTACTCATATCGCCTCCCGGACGCCATCGAGGACTCCTCTCCCCGGTTCGCTGTATCACCTTGAGGTTGGCCTACAGTATTTCCCGGTCCCTCTCGAGGTCATCTTTTCTATCCTGTTCATCCTGTCTATCCCTGTTGATTACTCATATCGCTTCCCGGGTGCCCTCGAGGACTACTCTCCCTGGTTCGCTGTATCACCTTGAGGCTAGCCTCCAGTATTTCCCGGTGAGTGCCCCATTTAACTTCCTCTCGAGGTCATCTCGTCTATCCTGTTCATCCTGTCTATCCCTGTTGATTACTCATACCGCTTCCATTCAGACTCGTAGTATCGAACAAGCGCTTGATTGTCCAGCCGATTAACTTCGACCGGTACCGCTTGAAGGTCCGCGGGCAATACGAACAGCGCGGCCATCGCCCGGTCATCGAGGAAGCGCAGACCCGCCAACGCGTGCGCCGGTACATCGAACTGCGCCAGTCCCGCAAGCGCGAAACCCCAGACTCCAAACGACGGCACCGCGGTTTGATAAGGCTTCACCGCAAAACCCGCCGCTTCGAGCGTCTTTACGATGCACCAGTACGAGTTTCGGGCGAAGAGCGGAGACGTGCACTGCACAGATATCGCGGCATCGCCCGACAGGCTCGCCTTGAGCAGTCTATAAAAGCGCGTCGTGTACAGCTTGCCCAAAGCAAAAGTATTCGGATCCGGAAAGTCGACAATCGCAACGTCGAAAGGGCCGCGCGCTTCCTCGAGCCATATCATCGCGTCCTGGTTGATCACCTGGACCCGTGGATCGGAGAACGAGTGCTTGTTCAGTTCGGCAAGCGGCGCGAAGGCCTGGGAGAGATTCGTCATCGCAGGATCGAGATCGACGAGAGTAACGGATTCCACAGACGGGTAGCGTAGAATCTCTCGCATCGCGAGCCCGTCGCCGCCGCCAAGCACCAGCACGCGCCGCGGCGCCCCGGTGAGCGCCATCGCCGGATGAACCAGCGCTTCGTGATAGCGATATTCGTCGGCGGAGCTGAACTGCAGGTGGCCGTTAAGAAACAGTTGAAATCCGGCACGCCCTCGAGTTACCACTATTCGTTGATACGGCGTCGTGCGTGAGTAGATGATCTCGTCCGCGAACAACTCATCTTCCGCAAGCGTCGTAAGCGAGTTTGATTTGATGATCCCGATGGCCAGCAGTGCGATGACTATCGCTGCTCTCGCGCGCAGCCCGGACACATCCCCCTTGATCAACGGCCGCATAAACCAGGTCGCCCACAACCCGACTCCTGCGTTTAGTAATCCAAATATCAACGATGTCCGAACTAGGCCAAGCTTCGGAACAAGGAACAGGGGAAACAAGAGCGATGCTACCAGCGCTCCTACGTAATCAAAGGTCAGCACCCGCGAGACAAGCTCTTTGAAGTCGAGCACATCTTTTAGTATTCGCATCAGCAGCGGCAGCTCGAGGCCGACAAGCACGCCTATTCCGAAGACCAGCCCGTACAAAACGACCGGAAAGTAACTCAACCTCCCAAAACTCAAGAAGAGCAGCGGCGCCGACAGGCCTCCAAGCAGGGCTACGCCTAGCTCGACTTCGATGAACTTGCGCGCAAGCCCTGTTTCAATGAAACGAGAGAGCCACGCTCCAACGCCGAGCGCCGAAAGGTAGATTCCAATGATGAGCGAGAATTGAGTGACCGAGTCCCCGAGCACGTAGCTGGCCAGCGTTCCCGCGAGCAACTCATACACAAGCCCGCACGTGGCTATGATCAGCACGTTCAGGAACAGTACAGGGGTGCGATTCATCTACTACCCGTGGATCGCAGCGGAGACTATGAGCGATATGCCGATGATCACCGCCCCGATGACTATTCCAAGCGCGATGTTCTGATCGTCTTCAAGCTCCTTGCGGATCGAGAACGGTGAGACCTTCACAATAATCCAAAAAGCGATTGCGAACAGAATCAACCCGATCAATGTAAATGCAAGCGTCTCAATGATCAGGTCGACCATCTGATTCATCGGCACCACGAAAGCGGCTGTGGGGGCCAGTTTGGTGTCAAGCAGCGTCAGCAGGTGTGCGGTCATTATTTCCCTCCTCGGTAACCTGAGTGCCAGAAGTGAAACGAGCGGTAGCCGCCTGGTGACTGGCGCACGTCGGCGGGCACGCGTTGTCTTTCAGGATCGCCGAATTCCTTTCCGGTAAAAGCGACGAGCGAATACCCGGCGATGATGACAATTCCGATGATTAGATAAACCTTCGTGAGCATTGAACCTCCCAGGTTCCGGGTTCAGAGTTCAGCGTTCAGAGTTCAGGTGCGCGGGGGTTTCGTGTGCCCCAAAAGCGCCTATTTATACTTCGATCCCTTCATTCCCGATTGTCGAAGATAGCCCATCAGCCCTCCGATGAGCCGCTTTGTTGGTTCGGTCAGTCTCTTAAGAGAGACAAATTCGTCTTCATTGATGTATGCCTGATCGAGGGCCACGTAGAGCTGCGCCTCGATCTCCCCAACCGAGCCTTTTGCCATTGCAAGGAATTGGATGAACTCCTTCGTGCCGCCTCGCTCAAACCCCTCAGCGATATTGGACATCACCGATACCAAGGCGCGACGCATTTGATCTCGGAGTGCAAAGTCCCGTGAGAACAGACCGACCTTCGAATGCCGGTACACTTCGCGAGTCAACTCGCGAGCCTTCTTCCAAGCTTCTATGTCTTCAAACCGTTTGATAGTCGCCATCTCAATCCTCCTTCTCTCGAGTTTGTACCCAGGAAGGTCGAACAGAACAGATTAACCCTGAACCCTGAACTCTGAACCCGTCTTAACTCCCAAACGGACTATAGTCGCTGTCAGCCCACCGGCGGCGTTCGAAGCTGAATTGATGTAGCGCAACAAACACCGGGATGATCGAAAGGAATAGCATCGCAAGGAACCAGTGAAGCACCCGCGGAACGCCCTGGTCGATGCGAACACTCAACGTCACCGGCTGCTGCCATTTCTCCCATTGCGCTTCCAACCGTAGCATGTACTGTCCCGCGGGCATCGCCGAAAGATGAATGCTCGGCGACTGGCTTCCTTCGCTCCACGATTCGCCATCGTCAACACCGTGATAGTACTCGACCGGCAGCGAAAACGTTTGAACATCGCCGGTCGCGTCGCTTATCAAATCGCCTTCGACGTACAGCCACGTATTATCGACGTTCGACCGAGCGGTTACTCTGATATTCTTGCGGCCGTTCAGTTGAAACGGCTCGCTGAAGACCGATTGCGTGCCCTCGGAGTTGGCGACGGGTTGAAACGCGAAGTTCTGCTCGTAGACCTTAGCGCGAGAACCCGTAGCATTGATCACCAACCCCAGAAGGAACGTCGCCGCCAGCAGCAGGCCCCAATACTTGTAGACTTTCTTATGAAGAAACGGTTGATTCGGAGCGATCTTCGACGCGCGAGGTAGGCCCGTTATTCCAAAAGCCTTCTCGACATCTTCGCGTTTTGTATAAGTCCCAAGCGACCAGTTGATCTCACCGGTCTGGACGGAGCGCGCCTTCTTGCCCTTTTTCTTTGGCGCAGGCTCGGTTGCCTCCTGGGCGACCGCCGGCGTCAGCGTCGCCTCCATCGAGAGCATCCGCGGCGCATGAACGTAGTCAGCCGAGCGCGTCGTCTCTCCAACCTCGACCTTCCAGAAGAACTCGCCGATAACGTATTCGACGCGCGCGATCGCATCCTGATAGAGCTTGTAGCTTTCGCCGTGAAACTGAACGGTGTCGCCTTTGCCGCCGAAAGCGCCGCTCTTATGAAACACGTCACCCGGCGGAACGGCCTGCACGTAACTCCAGTTGTCGTCGCTTCGGACCAGCCATCGGAATCCGATCTGCGCGTTGTAGAGCAGGAACTCTTCCCAGTAGTAGCGCACTCCCTCGTACTCGACGCTGCGGACCATGAACCCGATGACCATCTGCTTCACGCCTTCAAACTCGCCGATCGATCCGATAGGAATAACCAACGGAGTCTTCGGCGGCTGAAGCGCCTGCATGAACTCGAGCCGGCCCTGGCTCACGTCGAGCAGCGAGCCGCAATTCGGACAGGTGACCCGAAGCGATTGATCCGGCGCGCGCAACTCGAGCGGCCCTCCGCATTGCGTGCAGTTGAGCTGAGTCGAAGTAATCCGCCGCGCTTCGCCTTCACGCGCGACCGCAATCGAGAGACCGAGTTCCGCGAGAGTCACTTCACGGCCGACAAACACCAGCGGTGTAGTCTCGCTGTAATCGAGCGTGGCAAAGATTCCGTGAGGCCCCGACAAGTCGGCATATTCGTACTCGGCGCCCGGAGTCAATTTGTAAGGTATCTCGCCTTGCGCTCCAAGCTGGGTTGCTACGCTCTTTTCGGCGACAGTCAATGGCACCGAAGTCGGCAGCGCCGCTATGGGCTCGCCCAACTGGATCGCTTCGAACGGAGGAATCAACGTCTGTTCAGGCAAAGATTGTTGAAAGGTGAGATAGAACCGGCCCTGGGCTTCGGCGAGCCAGCCCCAGCGGCCGTCCTGAAACGCGGCGTACCACTCGTCCCACATGCCGCCGGCATCGTGACCGAGCTGCGCGCGACCGGTCAGCTCAAACTGAATGTTCTGATAAGCGCCGCGCAGTCCGACCTCGAGCGGTGAGTTCGTTTCGACCAGCGCCGCGACTTTCCCGAGGTCTTCGAGCTTGCGATCCCCGCGCGCGACAACCGACTGACAGAACGGGCAGACGACTACAATGGACGAGCCCATCCTGAAGGTAATCGGCGCTCCGCACGCCGGACAGGAGGCTTCAACGCTCATCGGCGAGTAACCTCAGGCAGAGATGGGAGACTTGAAACCTTCGCTTCGAATGAGGCGTCGCTTGATGCTTCCGATCCGCGATCAGCTTCCGAACCGCGCACCGCCTCCGAACCGCGCACCGCCGTGCGAACGGTTACTCTCGTGGCCTCCAACAATTCTTGTAGCCTTGCCTCCCATTCGAACTGCGGACGCGGCCGGCAACAATAGAGATTGAAGGTCGCCTTTCTCGTCTCAGGAAATGTGTGACAGGCAAGATGCGATTCGGTGAGCAGGTATAAACCAGTAACTCCACCAGGCGGCGGAAACTGATGCCACAAGGGCTCGCCGACGACGCGCAGTCCGAGGTCCGCTACTACTTCTTCACAGACGCCTCGAACCACTTCGACATCGCGAAGGAGGTCTGCAGAACAGCCTTCCGCGTCTACCAACCACTCAGTGCCGATGTTCATGATGATCGATTGGGACTTCTTTCGAATCTCCCCGCTAAGTCGGCTTCGACGCTCCGATTCTGACGATGAACGGTGACAGGTTACAGGGAGAGATTGCGCTGTGCAAGGCCGTGAGGTTGACGCGTCCCCGCCGTACACCGAATGCGGAGAGCTTGCTTGTGCTTTGTATGAAGTTGTTGGATGCGACCCGCAAGAGCGCACAAAGCGGACCAAGCGAAAACCATACGACTCGCGAGTTGAGGTTTAGATTCCTAAGATCAACCCATTGGTCATTAACGGAGAATAGGTACCGACTCACAATTGAATCGGGTTTGGATGCGGAATTTGAGTCCTGGCATTGTCGATTCATTCGGGGCGTGCGTGCTATTACAAACAATCGCCCGCAATGATCAAGTATATGGCGCAATGTTGAACGAGAAGCCAAGTTTCGGTTGGCATGCCGCCATGATTGTTTCCCTTGTCGGGTTCAAGGATTTCGAGAAATACGATCGCGAGAGCCTTGCTCTAAAAGGAGTCGAGCTAAAAGACAGCGATGATCTCTTACAATGGCTGAGAGGTTATAAGCCAAACAAGAATGGCCTATGGCTGCCAGAGTCATGCAAATCTTTAGAACCAAAACCACTCTAGGAATATTGAATTTGTCACCAGCAATTCGTGTGCTCCAACTTGCGCCGAACAATCGCGTTGGCGCGCCTACGATTGCTGATGATGAGAGCGAGAGGTTACGCCGCGCCCAGCCATCGGAGTATTACGCAAATACGTCACACTCCGGACTACGCCGTCATTTTTGGTCAGTAAGCGTGGCATTGATATGCTCGGTCATCAGGTGTGTCACGACTGTGAGTTGCTGCTCAATGTCTTTGATTATTTTCCTGCAGTGGTCTATCTGCTGAAGGTGCGCGTCAGATGTGTCGGTAGTGTTGAACTTGTCAAGTCGCGTCACCTCCGAATCTAACTCGCCCAACTGATCGAGGAGCGATGTCCAGGCTGATTCGATTGGTGGGACAGGAAACGAGGTTCGAATACGGAGTTTGAGTAGGTCCTCGCTTTGGTCCCATTCCCTGAGTAGCTGGTGATAGCTATCTATGGCCTCGTTCAACTGTGACTTGTTGACTCTTGCTTCATGAGCCCCGACAATACTCGCGGATGCGGTCAGCGCCTTTCCCACTGCCTGAGTGACCTGCTCCGTGGTTGCTTCGGCTCGAGCAACTGTCGCAGTGACCTTGGATTGTTGGGCGATGAATTTCTGCTGATCTTTCCAGCCCCACTGTTGAATGGCAAAGGTTCCAATCAGAATGAAGATCCCAACCCACAGAGGTTGGTTGTACCAAGGCGTTTTCTTTTTCGGCTTCTCCGGTGCCATGGGAGGGGGAATCCGGCCACTCGTCCCTAAATCAGTGTCGCAGGGTCTTAGTTCAGATGGCGGACGCGTATGGTCCGTCGGAATGTCTTCCATGTCCTTAGCCACCAGTATTGAGCGGATTCGAAAGATCGCTACTTCTTCTTAAGGGTCTGGCCTTTCTTCTTTGCGCCTTTCTTTGCCGCCTTCTTTGCTCCGCCTTTCTTTGCTGTTGCCATAAATCCTCCGTGTGATCCAACACACTAACCACAAAGGGAGTTAGCGTCAAGCTGACTTAGATAGCGCAGTGTGAGTCAAACGGCATTCTAAACTTGAGCACCCATACCGTAGGCGTCTTTAGCTATGGAGTCATCCACCTCAACATAAGCTGCGCCTCACGCAAATAGTGTTGAGCTGCGGCAAGTAAGTTGGACGGTGGGTCTCGCGTCAGGCGAGTAAATTGCAATTCGCTCTCATCGGTCCGTACCCTACTTTTCAGCCGGTGCGACGGAGATCCGACGTGAATATGCGCGCCCGTAGCCGAACAGCCACGGCATAATGAAACGCGAGGGACGGAATGCCCTGGCTTCGCAGGTAATCCATCAACGCTTTCCCTTCACTGCTGTCCGGGCTCAGAGCTACGTCCATCGCGTTCCGATGATCGAAGCTAGTTGATCGTGAACAGTTGTTTGACCAAACGCGCTGATGGGAAGCGCGTGATTGAACCTCGCCGCAAGAAACACCTCCACATTCGAAGCATCAGACAGCGCCCAGTGCGCGGGGCCGTTGTAGCGAATCAGCGCGACCGTAGCCTGATAAGCTCCCAATCTCGATGACCTCAGCTTTTCAAGTTACCACTCCCCGCCAGCTCTCTTA
Organism: Blastocatellia bacterium; assembly: GCA_035607285.1. GTDB lineage: Bacteria > Acidobacteriota > Blastocatellia > UBA7656 > UBA7656 > Onstottus_A. The sequence continues at coordinate 9,209 of DATNBZ010000152.1, forward strand.
CCTTCCCGCAGACCCTAAGCGAATGAGCGTGTGGCTTTGTGATAAACGGCATAGCACAACACCTTCGCTATTCCTTCACCGAGTTATTTACGATACAATGCGAGCCGTCGCACCCGGTGGGAAGGGGCAGTACCTCACAGACCTACGTAGATGCAGATGCTCGCATCTATCAGAACAACCGTTCAGATCATTCGTCTAAGTCCGTGTCGAACGGATCTAAGATTTCAAATCTTCGATCTCACATCCTAAAGGAGGATACGAATAATGAAGACTCACAAAGGCGGCTCACTCAAGGGCCGCGCCGGAAGTTCCGTCGACAAGAAACAAATGGCAGCCTTACTGGCGGCAAAACCATCGGCTGCGGCGCTAGACCGCGTCAGCGGCCCACGCAAAGGCGAGCATCATCCGCCAAAACTAAAAGGCACCGACAAAACAGCACCAGCCAAGGGCAGCAAGCTTAAGTATGAGACCGAAGGCGCCAGGGCAAAGGGCGCTAAGGGAAAGGGCATCAAGCCGACCGGCCCGTCAGACACACCGGCTCCCACCAAAAGCTGGCAAGCCACGCTCGGGGCGAAAGGCGGATTCCCCGCGGATGCCCAAATCGCCGTCTCGAGCACGCACGTGATTATCACGAGCCGGCAGCGCATGCGTTACTACGATAAGAACGGCGTCGCGGTCGGCAACGACTTCAGCTCGACCACCTTCTTCTCTGCTGGTTTGAACCTCAAGGATGCGGCCGGAAACAAGATCGATTCGTGGAACGATCTTCGCTGCATCTTCGACTCGTACCGGAAGCGCTTCTGGGTAACGGCATACGCGGGATACAGCGGCGCCGCAAACGTTCCCGCTTCCAAACGGCGGTACTACATTCCGATGGCCGTCTCGAAAACGCAAAACCCCGCAGACGGATGGTATTTCTATTACACGGACGGCGCGGCTCAACAGGGAGTGGCCAACAGCTCGATATGGCAAGCCGGTGACGCGCCCGACTATCCAGTCATGGGAATCGACAAGCTGGCGGTTACGATCACACATTCCGTCAACAACACCAACCGCAGCTACTGGCGCGTGTTCTTCTTCCCGGCCGACTCGTTTGCCGCCGGCACTTTTCAGAGCGGCTGGCAGTTTTGGGATTTGAAAAATCCGGACGGCAGCGCGCCGTCGATAATCGCGCCCGCGGTCCATCACGGCTCGCCAGCCGGCGGCCGCGCGTACTGGCTGAGCAGGCAGGGCTCGGACCAGATCGTCGTGTGGGCAATCACGCATCCATTCGACAACGCGCGTGCGGTCAAGGCGGTCGCGGTGAAGAGCGCTTCGGGCTTCAGCAGCCCGGTCAACGGACAACAGAAGGGCTCAACCAAAGTGATCAAGTTCACTAATCTCGGGACGAACGTGATGAAGGCGGCGTATCGAAACGGGTTCCTGCACCTGGTTACCAACGACGCGCACGACTGGGGCAATATCGGAAAGGTGCGCACCTCGATTCACTACATGCGTTTGCCCGTTTCGGAGTGGCCAAGTGTCCCGGCGCCCCCGGCATCGGGTGGCGTCGATCGAGTCTTCGGCGGCGGCAACGTCAATGAGGATATCACCGGGTTGAAGCATTATGGCTGGGCTGCGGTCGAGGCGAACAAGGACGGCGATGCGATAATCGGGTACGTGCGGACAGGTGAGAAGGTCTACCCGGAAGTTCGAGCCAGCCTGTATAAAGCGAACGACGCCGATATTCGTCCGAGCCGGCAGGTCAAAGCAGGTGACCAGTCCGCCGACAACCCGAACATCCCCGGCGCGAACGCGATCCTTCCCTGGGGTGACACGTCGGGCGCTTCAGTTGACCCGTCGGACGATACGGGCATCTGGGTCGCACAGGAGTACGCGAGCAATACCGCCAATGGTAATGGAAACTACGACATTTGGGTCGCGAAATTTCTCAGTTAGCCAGTTCCAGATTGTTTTGTAGTAAGGGTTGGGATTCGGGCAGGTGGCTGAGGAGCCTATGGTTGACCTGTAGGGGCGGCCCTCCGTGGCCGC